>CAYLPM010000588.1:0-3148 GCA_964385525.1 uncultured Gemmatimonadaceae bacterium | reverse complement strand
CCGGCGCTGCGGAACGTCAAGCCGACCTTTTCGTACTGGCCGACGCGAGCGTACCGCCGCTGGAGCGAGCAGCCGGGCAGCGAGCTGCGAAACAGCATCGACTACACCGGCCAGACGTACTGGCTGTCGGCGGACATCGATGAGATGCTGCCCGCCGGAGCGGCACGGTGGTGGCCGGGGATCCTGCGCCTGTCGATCGGCCACTCGATCACGGACTGGATCGATCCCGCGACCGGGCGTACGACCACGGCGCAACGGCGCATGCTGCTGTCGCTCGACGTGGACGCCGAGAAACTGCCCGGATCGCATCCGGTCTGGATGCGCGTGAAGAAGGAGCTCGGCTACATCAGGTTCCCGGCGCCGGCGCTGCAGATCTTTCCGCGTGTGGAGGGAATCGCATGGCACCGGTGACGAGGGCCAGCCTGCTCCTCCTGGCCATCGCTCTCACCGCGCCGCTCTCTCTCGAGTCGCAGGACTCACCCTACGTCCCGCTCGACGACATCGCCTACTCGTACATCGATGCGTTGCGCGCCCGCGGCGAGCTCCGCGGCCTGTCGATGCTCGAGCGCCCCTACACCGTGCAGGCGGTCCGTCGCGCGCTGGCCGAGCCCGCGGCCGACGCCGGCGCCGCGGAAGGCGTGCTCGCCTCGTGGCGCGACGCCGTGCGCGAGTCTATCGCGAAGTACGACCCGTGGGCCGATCGGTGCGAGGTCTCCTGCGCTCCCCCCCCCGATTCCGCGCAGGACCTCGCCATTCGCGCGACCCTTGGTGCCTTCGTCACCGCGCGCACGTCGGGTCTCCGGGAATTGATGCTCGCCGATGACACCGAAGGCGTCCATCCCGGCGCGGTCGTGCGGTTCGCCGCGAAGGGCGGGCCGTTCATCGCGTCCACGCGCATCGTAATGGACAACCGGCTGAAGGACGATCCGGAGTTCGTCGGCAAGACGGATCGCATCGTCGCCGGTCGGGTGGAAGACGCATACCTCGGCGTGACCATGCCCTGGGTGCAGCTCACGGCGGGGCGCGTCGCTCGCAACCTCGGTCCTGCTCCGCTGCATGGCCTCCAGATCGGCCACTACGCGTACACCTGGGATCACCTCTTCCTCCGGCTCGGCACGCCGCGCTTTCACCTGTCGACGATCATCGCGTCGCTGGATCCGCTGCGCCTGAGTCCGGATTCGCTCGCGCAACGCTACCTCGCGATGCACCGGGTGAGCGGCAGGTGGGGAGGCTTCGAGATCGCGCTCTCGGAGGCGATGCTGTTCGGCGGCGTGGACCGGCGCTTCGATCCGGGATTCCTCAACCCGCTCAACGTCTACCAGCTCACGCAGTACAACGAGCGCGCGCAGGGGAACGTGTCGACGTCGCTCGAGGCGGCGTGGCGGACGGGCCGCGCCGGCACGTACTCGGCGCAGATTCTCGTGGACGACATTCAGGTCGACGACTGCACGCCGGCGTGCGAGGAGCCATCGAGCTACGGAATGACGCTGAGCGCCGAGGGTCTCCCGTTGTGGAGCGCGCAGCGGTGGTTCGCGTCGTACACCCGCGTGTCGAACCTGACCTACCGCACACCGGCGCCGTTCGAGAGCTGGACGTCGTTCGGCGTCGGCCTCGGGCACGGATTCTCGGACTACGACGAGGCGCGGATCGGGCTCGACCTCGCGATCGCGCCGCGTACGACGCTGCGGCCATACGGCGCGCTCCGGCGCCAGGGCGAGGGCGACTATCGCCTGCCCTTCCCGCCGACCGCCGAGTACGCGGCGACGCCCGAGATTCACGCCGGCGTGGTGGAGCGGACGGTCCGCGTCGGCGCGCAGGGGAGCTGGAGTCCGACGGCGATGCTGGAGCTGCGCGGTGACATCGGCTGGAACCGAGTGCGTGATGCCGGCCACGTCGAGGGCGCGACGGCGAGCGACTTCGAGGGCTGGATCAGGCTGTCGATCGAAGCGCCATGGATACTCCAGCGGCGGCTCCCGATAGAGTGAGCGCCGGCGCCCACCGGCGGCGGCGAGCGTTGCCCCGCGGTCGAGGGAGGACTAACGTACTGGCGTCGGGCCCTTAGCTCAGCTGGTCAGAGCAGCGGACTCATAATCCGACGGTCGCAGGTTCGAGCCCTGCAGGGCCCATGTCTTCCCGCCGCGAGCTGGCGTTTTTCGCGATGGAATGGCCGCGTCCGGTACATGTGACGGACACTTCCCGGCCGTGTCACGATTTACTACATTGCTCGTCTACGCCACGTAAGCCCTTGTGGCGTCAGTCTCGGCGCCACACGTCCCCGCCGCCGAGCGCCGGTCGCGTAGCTCAGCTGGTTAGAGCGCTGGTCTCACATACCAGAGGTCCGGGGTTCGAGTCCCTGCGCGACCATTCTCCACCCCCTCCTGCTCCGTCCCTCCCCGGAGCTCCCATTCCGGTCCAGCATTTCCCGATGGCTGCTCGGTTCATCCGGCCAGTGTTTCTGGCCACACTCCTCGGTGTGTTCGCGCCGCCGGCGGAGTCTCAGCAGCGTCCGACGGCGGCCGAGGCGCAGCAACTGCTTCAGACCCGTCCCGAACTGGTCGGGCAGCTCCGCCAGCGGATCCAGTCGAGCGGGCTGACGCCGGACCAGGTCCGGGCGCGGCTTCGGGCGGAAGGGTACCCGGAGCAACTGCTCGACGCGTACCTCCCCGGCCTCCCGGATACCGGCGTGACTCCCGAGGCCAGCGATGACGTGCTGGCCGCGGTCCGCGCGCTGGGCCTCGCGGACGCCAGCGAGATTGCCGCGCTCACCGCGGTGGCGCCGCGCGACTCGATCCCTGCCGATCATCTGATCGACGGTCTGGAGATCTTCGGCCTCAACGTGTTCCGCCGCGGCACGTCGCAGTTCGAGCCGAGCCTGGCCGGACCGGTGGATCCGACGTATCGGCTGGGGCCGCGCGATCAGCTCGTGCTGATCCTGACCGGGGATGTGGAGCTCGCGCACACGCTCGAGGTGACGCGCGAGGGCTTCGTGGTGATCCCGCAGGTGGGTCAGTTGCACGTGGCGAATCTCACGCTGGGTCAGCTCGAGGACCTGCTGTATCAGCGACTTGGCCGGGTGTACTCCGGTGTGCGGCGCGGCGCGAGCGCGACGACGCGCTTCTCGGTGAGTCTCGGACGGCTGCGGACGAAC
>CAYLPM010000587.1:0-4091 GCA_964385525.1 uncultured Gemmatimonadaceae bacterium | reverse complement strand
TGACCCGTCCGCCGTTCGTTGTCCCGCCCTCCTCCGACACGCCCCTTTCAGTCACCCGACACGCCGTCCTCACGCCGTCCTCACGCCGTCCCCCCCCGTCCCCCGCCGGGCGTCGCCCGCGCCTTCCCCCCTCCGCGCGTTATACTGTGGACTCACCGCCCCCAACCGGAGGGATCGCCTCATGCTCGCTTTCCTCAGCCTCCTCGCGTTCCAGGCCACTGCCGCGCCCGCCCCTGCTGCCGAGCCCGCCGCCGCCGCGCCGGACAGCGTCGCGATCGAGGAGTGGAAGGTCCCATGGGAGGACACGCGTCCGCGCGACCCCCACTACGCGCCCGACGGGAAGGTCTGGTTCGTCGGACAGGCGGGCAACTACATCGCCAACCTCGATCCGAAGACCGGCCGCTTCACGCGTGTCGAGATCGAGGAGGGCACGCACCCGCACAATCTGATCGTCGACCGCCAGGGCAACGTGTGGTACGCCGGCAACAGGAACGGTACGATCGGCAAGTACGATCCCGCCGCGCAGAAGTTCACGCACTACCGGATGCCAGATGCCACCGTGACCGACCCGCACACGCTCATCTGGGATCGCAACGGCGACATCTGGTTCACCGCGCAGTCCAGCAACGCCATCGGCCACCTCGACGTCGAGACGGGGGCGATCCGCATCGCCAAGGTGCCGGCTCGCTCGCGCCCGTACGGCATCAAGGTGGACGCGCAGAACAACGCGTGGGTCGTGCTTTTCGGGACGAACAAGATCGTACGCGTGAACCCGCAGACGCTCGCGGTGCGGGAGTTTGTGCTCCCGCGGCCGGAGACGCGTCCGCGCCGCCTCGAGATCACGTCGGATGGGATCGTCTGGTACGGCGACTACTCGGCCGGCTACCTCGGACGACTCGATCCCGCGACGGGTGCCACGAAGGAGTGGGCGATGCCCCGCGGGGAGCGCTCGCAGCCGTACGCGACGGCGGTCGATGACCGCGATCGCGTGTGGCTCTTCGAGAGTGGACGCGGCGCGCCCAACCAGCTCGTGGCGTTCGATCCCAGGACGGAGCAGTTCGTGTATCAGGCCCTCATCCCGAGCGGCGGCGGCACCGTGCGCCACGCGCAGTTCGAGCCGAGCACGCGCGAGATCTGGTTCGGCACCGACGTCCACACGATCGGCCGCGTCAAAGTTCCCTGATGGCGGTTCGCGGCACCGGCACGATGATGCTCTCCGCGCTCGTCGCGTTGCTCGCGGCGGGCGCGGTGGCATCACCGGCCCTCGCTCGGCGGCTGAGCGACCGCCCGCCGCCCGCGCACACCGGCGGCTTCGGCGAGCCGACGTGTCACGTCTGCCACTTCGATAGCACGGCGGACGATGGGCGGGGGACGATCCGGCTCGAGGGACTCCCGCCAGTCTACGAGCCGGGCGCCGGTTATGTGCTGACGGTCTCCCTCTCCCACCCCGATCTGCGGATCGGCGGCTTCCAGCTCTCCGCGCGCTTCTCGCAGAGCGTGGGCACGGGCAGGCAGGCGGGCACCCTGCGCGCGCTCGACGAGCGCGTGGATGTCACGGGACTCCAGGAACTGCCGGTGCAGTACGCGCGGCACACGGGCGAAGGCGTCGTCCCGGATTCCCTGGGGCTGACGCACATTCAGTGGCGCGTGGAGTGGTCGGCTCCCTCGGAGGGCGGGACGGTGGTCTTCCACATCGCGACGAACGTCGCGAACGATGATGCCTCGCCGCTCGGGGATTTCGTGTACACGAAGGCATTCGAGGGGAAGAGCCACAGGAAGTAGGTGTCGTTCACGGCATGATTCTCTCGTCGCACCCTGCTCGTGCGACAACTCTCGATCCACGTCCCTCGCGCCGCCGCCGAGCGTGTCGCGCGGATCGCCAGGCGCCACGACGCGTTCTCGCCGGTCGTCCTCGAGACGCAGACCGCCGATGGCGAGCGCTGGGCGATGGTCTCGACCAACCTGCCCAACGACCGCGTCGGTGCATTCGTGTCCGAGGTCGCGAACGAGGTGCACGAGGCGCGGATGGTGCTCGCGCCGCGCGGGACGCTCCCTCTCGAGGCTCCGCTCGACACGGTGCACGAGCGCCTGCGGGATGTCGCGCGGCTGTCAACGATCGAGATCGTGCTCGGCTCCCTGCAGAGCCTCGGCTCGTGGTGGGGGATGCTGACGTACGCCGTGCTCTCGGGGAGTGTGGCGGCCTACGGCATCGTGTTCGAGGCCTCGTGGCTGCTCGTGGCCGCCATGCTGATCGCGCCGATGGGCGCGCCGGCGATGGTCTGCGTCGTGGGCGTCACGATCGGCGATGTCCGAATGGTTTGGCGGGGAACGCTCCGGTTCGTGACCGCACTCGTCGTGCTGGCAGCGATGGCGGGGCTCCTCGGGCTCGCGTACCGGCTCGACGTCACGACGGCGACGATGGAACAGATCACGAATCTCTCCGCGTGGAGCGTGCTCCTCTCGCTCGCCGGCGGCGCCGCCGGGGCGCAGGCCCTCGTGCGGTCCGACCGGGACAGCCTGGTGACCGGTACGGCGACCGGATTCCTCGTGGCCGTCGCGCTGTCGCCTCCCGCTGCGGTGCTCGGTCTTTCGGCTGCCCTGCAGCGGTGGGACTACGTGGGGTTGATGGGATTCCTGCTCGTGCTCACGTACGCCGGCATCATCGCGGGCGGGTGGGCTTCGCTCGCGCTCCTCGGTGTCGGTCCGCACGAGCAGACGACGGGTCGGAGCTCGCGCGTCGGGCGGCAGGCCATCGTCGCCGCCGCCGTCGTCGCGACGGCGGCCCTCGTCGCGTGGCAATTGACGCAGACTCCCGCCTTTCGCAAGGCGGACATCACGCACCGGACGGTGGCGCACGTACGCTCGGCGGTCGAGGGCGTTCCCGGCGTCATGCTCGTGGAGGCGTCCACCCACTTCACCCGCCCGGATCTCGCGCGCGTCCCGGGCGAGGGGCTGATGGTGGAGGTGATCGTCGAGCGAACGATGCGGGATGCGAGCACGCCGCCGGAGGTGAGCGACGAGGCCGCAGTGCGCGAAGCGGTCGTCGCGGAATTGCGCCGGCATCTCACCGGAGTCAGGCCATTCGTGCGCGTGACGGTGCTGCCGCTCGAGCCGTGAGTTGGCGCGTTCGCCGTTCCGCCCTCCTCGCCAACTTTCCCGTCGAGGGGTAGCTTTGCCGCGCTCCTTCCCCTCATGCCTCCATCGCAAATGCGCTCCTCGATTCGTGCCCTCGTTGTTCTCGGCCTCGCCGCGCCCGCATCGCTCGCGGCCCAGGGCGACGACACCGCGCCGTTCATCCTCACCCTGCCCGCCAGCACCCGCGCGCACGCGCTCGGCGGCGCGGCCGTCGCGCTCGCGGATGCCGACGCGGTGTTCTACAATCCGGCGCAGCTCGTCAGTGGGCGCGGCATGATCGCCTCCGTGACGCGCTACCGGAGCTTCAGCAGCCACGCGACGATCGCGAGTGCCATGGCATTCCTCGGCGGCGGCGTCGGGATCGGCGCACAGCGGCTCGAGTACTTCGTGCCGGACGCGTCAACGGCCACTCCACGGTTCGGCGAAGGTGGCCTGATGCGGCCCGACAACGTCCTCGCCACGAGCGTGGGCGCGACTCTCGGCTACGCGCGCACGTACCGTGGCGTGCGCATTGGCCTGAGCGCCCGATACGTCGAGCAGCGCGTCCCCGACGAGCGCAGGTCGGCGACGATGGTCGACGTGGGTGTGGCCAGGAGCATCGCCGGGATCATGCTCGCCTTCACCGCGCAACACCTCGGACCGGCGTTCGAGCTCGGGGACGAGCGCTACGATCTGCCGCGCCGCTACACCCTCGGTGCCGCCGTCCAGGGCCGGCGCCTCGGCACGTGGTTCGACTACGGCGCCTCGGTCGCGATTCCGGTCTACGAAGACGGCACGGTTCTACCCGGCGGCGGCGTCGAGCTCTCCTACGTGCCGATCGAAGGCGTGGTCATCACGGGCCGCTTCGGCGCCCGCGCCGTGCGCCGGCGCGCCGAGTTCCCGCTCACGTCGGGACTCGCGATCGGATTCGACAATGTGATCCTGGAGTACGCGTTCCAGTCGTTCGATGTGCCGGG
>CAYLPM010000586.1:0-10605 GCA_964385525.1 uncultured Gemmatimonadaceae bacterium | reverse complement strand
ACGCCGGCCACCGGAGCCGGGTCGCGCATGGTCGTGTCGCTCCGCTATCCCGACGTCGGCGGCGAGATGCTGGAGCTCTACTGCGAGCTGGCGGATGACGGAGCCTACGATCTGACCTCCGATCTCGCCGAGGGATGGCGCGTCGCCAATGCGCAGGAGAAGGAGGCGTCGTTCACGCGCTGGCGCATCACCACGCAGACCACGAACGGCGCCGTCCTCCTCGCCATGTCATCGCTCCAGGTTCCGACCCCGACGTTCGGCGTGCAATGAAGGGGCGGCCGGCGTTCCGCGCCGAGCCATCATGACCGCCGTGCGCGCCGCTGCCGGGGCCTTCCCCGTCCGCGGCGCGCGCTTCGTGAACGACCGACATCCCAGGAGAACGCGATGGCCGACGCCACGCGCATGGAGAAGGATCCCCTCGGCGAGCGGCCCGTGCCCGCCGATGCACTCTACGGCATCCAGACGCAGCGCGCCGTCGAGAATTTCCCGATCAGCGGGCTTCGCGCGCTGCCGGCATTCGTCGCCGCTACGGTCTGGATCAAGCGGGCCGCCGCGCTGACGCACCGTGAGACCGGGCGACTCGAGGCCCGCCTCGCCGACGCCATCGTGCGCGCGGCGGACGAAGTGCTCGGCGGACGACATGGCGATCAGTTCGTCGTGGACGTGTACCAGGCGGGCGCCGGCACGTCCCACAACATGAACACCAACGAGGTCCTCGCGAACCGCGCCAACGAGCTGCTCGACGGCAAGCGCGGCGCGTACACGCCGGTCCATCCGAACGATCACGTCAACATGGCGCAGTCGACCAACGACGTGATCCCGACCGCGATCCGGCTCGCGTGCCTCGCGGAACTGGACGGTCTCGTGGCGGCCTTCGAGGGGCTGCGCGATGCCTTCGCGCAGAAGGGTCGCGAATTCGACGACGTCATGAAGTCGGGCCGCACGCACCTCCAGGACGCGATGCCGATCCGGCTCGGTCAGGAGTTCACGGCCTATGCGGGCACGATCGAGCGGAACCTCGCGCGCCTGCGGCAGGCGGCGGACTACCTTCGCGATCTCGGCATCGGCGGCTCCGCGGTGGGCACCGGCGTCAACGTCGAGCCCGAGTACCCGGCTCTGATGATCCGCCATCTGCGCGAGGTGTCCGGGCTCGAGCTGCGGGAAGGGAAGGACCGTATTCAGCTCATGCAAAGCATGGGCGACGTGGCGGCGTTCAGCAGCCAGCTCCGCGTGATGGCCCTGGATCTCAGCAAGATCGCGAGCGATCTGCGGCTGCTCGCCAGCGGTCCTCGCACGGGACTCGATGAGATCCGCCTGCCAGCCGTGCAGCCCGGGTCGTCGATCATGCCCGGCAAGATCAATCCGTCGATCCCGGAGATGGTCAACCAGTCCTGCTTCCAGGTCGTGGGCAACGACGCGTGCGTCGCGATCGCGGCCGAGCACGGGCAGCTCGAGCTGAACGTGATGATGCCCGTGATCGGCTACAACGTGCTGCTGGCAATGCGCATCCTGATGAACACGGCGCGCGTGCTCGACGAGCGGTGCGTCCGGGGCATCGAGGCCAACCAGGCGCAGTGCGCGTACTGGCTCGAGCGGTCCGCCGCGCTCGCGACGGCGCTCGCACCTCAGGTGGGTTACGCCCGCGCGGCGGAGCTCAGCAAGCAGTCGGTGAAGGAGAACGTCCTGATCCGCGATCTGGTGCGTCGCGAGGGCGTGCTCCCGGAGGAACAGATCGACGAGGTGCTCGACCTCCGGCGCATGACGGAGATCGGTATTCCCGGCGGAACGGCGGGCGGCGTGTCGGCCGGCTGACGCGCCGCGGGCGTCCGCCGTCGCGCACGGCGGCGGACGCGGCCGGACTTGTCCCCGCCCCTCGCCCGGCCTATCCTCCATTCGTGCGAGTCACCACGTGGGCCGAATACGGCCTCATCTGCGCTCTCCACCTCGCGCGCCGCCTCGACGACGGACCGATCACGAGCCGCGATGTCGCGGCACGCGAGCGACTGCCAGCCGACTACGTCGAGCAAATTCTGTTGCGTCTGCGTCGCGCCGGGGTCGTCCGCAGCACGCGCGGCGCGCGCGGGGGCTATGTCCTGGCGCGCGCCCCGCAGGCGACCACCGTTCGCGACGTGGTTGCGGCGTCCGAGCTCTCGACGTTCGACGTCCACTGCGTCACGCATCCGGTGGAGGCGGAGCGCTGCGCCGCGTCGCGCGCGTGCAGCATCCGCCCGGTCTGGCTCCTCCTGCAGCGCAGGATCGACGACGTGCTGGAGGGCGTGAGCCTGGCTGATCTGCTTCACGAAGAGCCCGAGGTGCGCGAGCGAGTCGGGCTCGACGTCGGCGATGTGGAAGTGCGCGAGCGAGTCGGGCTCGACGTCGAGGGCGCGGCGCAGCGCCGCGCCGGTCTTCCGATCCTCCAGGACTGACGCGCGCGCGATGGGGTTGCTGCGCACGTGGCGTGACGACCGGGTCCGGCGGCGCCGATCCGCCGCCTACGCCGCGACGATGCACGCCGAACCGGACGATTCGGCCGTGCGCTGGCTCGCGGAAGTCGGGACCAGTGGCGACCCGGACCACGCGAGCTGGGAGCTGCGGTACGCGCGCCGGGCGATCGGCCTCCTCGTGGCACGACGCGACGCCCTCGACGACCGGACACCCTCGCTGGTCGCGAGCGCGCTCGCCGAGTGCTTCGCGCGCGACCGTCGGATCGATCCCGGCAAGCGCGCAGTGGCGGAGCGGCAGTTCAACATTCGCCTGCGGGCGTATCGGGAAGCGATGGAGCGCCGCGAGCGCCCGGTCTCGAGCACCGAGCGGATGGCGGAAGTGCTGCTCGCGTTCGCCGGGCAGGTGGCTCTCGCCGGCGATGAGCGCGTGCGGCGCGGCGCGGAGATCCTCGCGGGCTACATGACGGAAGCGCACGAGGCCTTGCGGCGCGAGTTCGGCGAGGCCTCGCTGCCGGAGGACGTCCTGCCATCCACGATCCGGACCTGACACGGTGGAGGCCCCCGGATGCACGAAGGCGCGGCCGCCCCTGGGCGTGCCGCGCCTGGTCCTGCATGCCGAAGGGGGGACTCGAACCCCCACGGGCTATCGCCCACTGCGCCCTGAACGCAGCGCGTCTACCAATTCCACCACTTCGGCGTCCGCGAGCAAGCTAGCCGGCGCCGAGGGCGAAGTCAACGCGAGCCAAGGCGTTGCCGCCCTCCGTGGGCAAGCCTAACTTGCGACGCCGCACGGGCGACGCGCACCGGCCCTCCGGGTCGACGTGCGCGGTGCCAGCCTTCGGAGACGCATGGCCACGAGCGGTCCCGCCAAGGAATCGACGACCATCGCCCGGAACAAACGGGCGCGACACGACTACCACATCATCGAGACGTGGGAGGCCGGGATCGTCCTGACCGGAACGGAGGTCAAGTCGCTCCGCAACGGCAAGGCGAATCTGACCGACGCCTACGGGATCGTGCGGGACGGGGAACTGTACCTGCTCAACCTGCACATCCCGACGTACGAGCAGGGGAATCAGTTCAATCACGATCCGGTGCGCACCCGCAAGCTGCTGCTGCACCGGCGGGAGATCCGGCGGCTGATCGGCTCCGTCGAACGGCAGGGACTCACGCTGGTGCCGCTCGAGCTGTACTTCAACCCGCGAGGAGTCGCCAAGGTGAGGCTTGCTCTGGCGAAGGGGAAAAAGCTGCACGACAAGCGCGAAACGGCGCGCGAGCGGGACGCGGAGCGCGAGATCGCGCGCGCGCTGCGGAGTCGATGATGCTCGGCTCGCTCTTGCTGCTGCTGCAGCTCTCCGCGACGTCGCCGGCGCTTCAGGTGCGCACTGCTTCCGGCGCGATGCGCCTCGACGTGACGCGGACGGCGAGCGGCCCGGCGATCAGTGCCCACGAGCTCGCGCTCGCCCTTGGCGGCACCGTGCGGACGCTCCCCACGGGGTGGACGCAATTGACCCTCGGCGCACTCGAGCTCGAGTTCTCACCCGACATCGCCTTCGCGCGCATCGGCGCCGAGATCGTGCCGCTCGCGGCCGCGCCATCGCTCGTCGGCGGAAGCCTGCTCCTCCCGGCGCAGGTCGCGACCGAGCTGATTCCGCGTCACGTCGCCTCGCTGCGCTGGAACGCGGCGGCCGGCGAGCTCGCCTCGACCGAGGCGCCGGCGACTCTCGCGGCCGCGACACGCGTGCCGGCGGCGCGCCCGGCGGCCGCGGAGCGGCAGCGGGTCGTGGTCGTCGATGCCGGGCACGGCGGGAAGGACCCCGGCACCCGAGGGCGCGCTGGCCAGCGCACCGTGCTCGAAAAGGACATCGCGCTCGCGGTCGCGCTCGCCGTCCGCGACTCGCTGGTCAAGCGTGGCGTCAAGGTCGTGCTGACCCGCGATGATGACACGTTCGTCCCGCTCTCGGACCGCGGGCACTTCGCGAATGCGCACCAGGGCGATCTCTTCCTCTCCATCCACATCAACGCCGCCAACCCGCGCGCCCGCGATCGCGCGCTGGTCCGCGGCTACGAGACCTACTTTCTCGCCGAGGCGAGGACGGAGGATGCGAAACGCGTCGAGGAGATGGAGAACGAAGTCGTGCGGTTCGAGACCGGCGCCGACGCGCCGAAGGACGATCCGCTCAGCTTCATCATCAGGGACATGGCGCAAAACGAGCATCTCCGCGAGTCGAGCGATCTCGCCGAGGTCGTGCAGCGGAGTCTGGGACGGATGCACCCTGGGCCGAGCCGCGGCGTGAAGCAGGCCGGCTTCCGCGTGCTGATGACGGCGTTCATGCCGGCCGTGCTGATCGAGATCGGCTTCGCCAGCAACCCCACGGAGGCGGCCTTCATCTCGAACGCGCGCCGGCAGCGCGAGCTCGCGGGAGCGATCGCCAAGGGGACGATGGAGTACCTCGAGCATTACGAGCGGCGCGTCGGAGGCTCGCCGCCGTGAGTCGGAACGGTGCCGTCCTCGAAACCGAGGCCGCCGGACTCACCTTTCAGAATCCCATCATGCTCGCCGGCGGCACCGCCGGCTATGGCCGCGAAATCAGCGGCGTCATCCGCCTCGAGCGCCTCGGTGGACTGGTCACCAAGGCCGTGAGCCCGCTCCCGCGCGCGGGAAACCCCGCGCCCCGCGTCGCGGACTTCGAGGGCGGGATGATCAACGCGGTCGGACTCGCCAACCCCGGCCTCGAGGCGGTGCGGGCGAGCCACCTGCCATGGCTGGCCCAGCACGTGCGCGGCGCCCGCATCGTCGTGAACGTGGTCGGGAGCACCACCGATGATTTCGTCACGGTGGTCGAAGGCCTCGACGACAGCGCGGGAGTCGATGCGTTCGAGCTCAATGTGAGCTGCCCGAACGTTAAGGCGGGCGGACTCGAGTTCGGCGCCGACACTCGCACGCTCGCGCAGCTCGTGGCGCGCGTCCGTGCGCTGACGCGGCGCCCGGTGTTCGTCAAGCTCTCGCCGACGCTCCCGGACATTGCCGCCAGCGCTCGTGTGGCCGCGGACGCGGGTGCCGACGGCCTCACTCTCGTCAACACGATTCCGGGGCTGGTCGTCGACATCGAGCGCCGGCGCCCAGCGCTGGGATTCGGAACCGGCGGCGTGAGCGGCCCCGGACTGCTTCCCGTCGGAGTGCTGGCCACCTGGAAAGTCCATCGCGCGGTCACGCTGCCGCTGATCGGTGTCGGCGGTGTGACGTCGGCCGAGGACGCGCTCCAGTACGTTCTCGCGGGCGCGTCGCTCGTCGGCGTCGGCACGGCGGCGATGCGCGATCCGCGCACGCCCGAGCGGATCGTCGATGCGCTCGCGGAATGGTGCGCGCGGCACGGAGTGAGTCGGATCGCGGATCTCGTGGGTGCACTGGAGTGGCCGGCGTGATCGCGGATGGCGTTGGTGAACGGCCCGTGCGCGAGCCGGCGACACCGATCGTGGCGCTGGACTTCTCTCGCGTGACGGAAGCGTTGCGGATGGTCGCGACGCTGGGCGACCGTTGCCGGTTCTACAAGGTCGGACTGGAACTGTTCGGGGCCGAAGGTCCGGGTGTCGTGCGGGCACTTCGCGCGTCGGGGTGCGACGTGTTTCTGGACCTCAAGTTCCACGACATCCCGAATACCGTGCGGGGCGCGGTGCGCTCGGCGGCGCAGCTGGGGGCGCGGCTCGTGACCGTGCACGCGTCGGGAGGACGCACGATGCTCGAGGCGGCGGCGGACGGTGCGGAGGAGGGATCGGGCGACTCGGCGGCTTCGCGCTGCGAGGTGCTCGCCGTGAGTGTGCTGACGTCGCTCGATGCGACGGCACTGGCCGAGGCGTGGGGGCGAGGACCCGGCGGCGGCGACGTGCACGCGGACGCGGCGTTGGGCGCGCGCGGCTCGCTGCCTGGGATCGCCGCCGAGTCGGCCGGGATTTCGGTGGAGACGGAGGTGCTGCGGCTGGCCGGCATCGCGCGCGCGGCGGGGGTGCATGGCCTGGTGTGCAGCGGGGCCGAGGCGGGGGCGGTGCGGGGACGGCACGGGGACGCGCTGGCGCTTCTGGTTGCGGGGATTCGATTCGCCGCCGGGCCGTCGCACGATCAGGCGCGGGTGGTGACGCCGCGCGCGGCGGTCGCGGCGGGGGCGCGGTACGTGGTCCTGGGGCGAGCGGTGACGGGGGCGGCAGATCCGGCGGCGGCGATGCAGCGGGTGCTCGACGAGATCGCGTAACTGGCGGCGGTTGCGTCCCTTGCGCGAGGCTGGGGCCCCGATTAGCGTTCGTGTCTGGCCAAGAACCGAATGGAGCGTCCGTGAAAGTTCGCAGCAGCGTGAAGCCGATTTGCGAGCACTGCAAGGTCATCAAGCGTGACGGCGTGATTCGCATCATCTGCAAGCGCAATCCCAAGCACAAGCAGCGGCAGGGCTGAGCATGGCTCGTATCGCTGGCATCGATCTCCCTCGCGAAAAGAAGGTCGAGATCGGCCTCACGTACATCTACGGGATCGGGCGCCGGACGGCGCAGCAGATCCTCCAGTCGACCGGTGTGGATGCGTCGCTCCGCGTCCGTGATCTCACGGACACCGATGTGAACCGACTGCGCCAGGCCATCGAGCGCGATCACCGAGTGGAGGGAGCCCTCCGCACCGAGATCGCGATGAACATCAAGCGGCTGATGGACATTGGATCGTACCGGGGGATTCGCCACCGTCGTGGCCTGCCGGTACGCGGACAGCGGACCCACACGAACGCGCGCACGAAGAAGGGGCCGCGCCGGGCGATCGCGGGCAAGAAGAAGGTGACGAAGTAAATCATGGCGACTGGAAAAAAGAGCAAGCGCGTCGTGGAAGCGGAGGGCGTCGCCCACATCGCCGCGACATTCAACAACACGACGATCACGATCACCGACATGCACGGCAATACCGTGGCGTGGGGCTCGTCCGGGAAGGCCGGCTTCAAGGGTTCGAAGAAGTCCACGCCGTTCGCGGCCACGGTCGCGGCGGAGCAGGCGGCGCGAGAAGCCCTGTCGCTCGGCGTGCGGCGGGTGCACGTGCGCGTGCAGGGGCCTGGCAGCGGACGTGAATCGGCGATTCAGGCGCTCGCCTCGGCGGGGCTGCAGGTGAAGTCGATTCGCGACGTCACGCCGATTCCGCACAACGGTTGTCGGCCGCCGAAGCGGCGGAGGGTCTGAGCGATGTCGCGTTACACGGGCCCGAGCTGCAGGCAGTGCCGGCGTGAGGGGACCAAGCTGTTCCTCAAGGGCACCAAGTGCTTCACCGAGAAGTGCCCGGTCGAGCGGCGTCCGTATCCGCCCGGCCAGCATGGACAGAGCACGTCGCGGCGGCGCAAGACGTCCGAGTACGCCAAGCAGCTGCGCGAGAAGCAGAAGATCAAGCGAATCTACGGCGTGAGCGAACGGCAGTTCCGGAACACGTTCGAGAAGGTGACGACGCTCCCCGGCATCACGGGGCACAACCTGCTCGCAGCACTGGAGAGCCGGCTGGACAACGTGATCTACCGGATGGGCTTCGCGGCCAGCCGTAAGGCGGCCCGCCAGCTGATCCGCCACCGGCACATCGAGATCAACTCTCGGTCGGTGGACATTCCCAGCTACCTGGTGCAGCCGGGGCAGGAAATCCGGATCCGGCAGAAGTCGCGCGAGCAGGTCTCGATCGCGGTGGCGATGGATCAGGCCGCCCGCGGCGCGCCGCTCTCCTGGATCGCCGTCGACCGCGAAACGTTCAGCGGCCGGATGCTGGAGCGCCCCGCGCGCGCGAACATCCCGATCGCGGCCCAGGAACAGCTCGTCGTCGAGTTGTACTCGAAGTAAGGAACGGCACTCGAGTACGGCGTACTGCTCGAGTGGTACGACGAGCAAGTACTGCGTGCTGCGCGAACGCCAGGAAACGTTCATGGCCGAGCCAGTAGTGGCATCCAGGCCACTCGAGCAGGACGCAATTCGAAGTAGTCAGTAGGCAGGTTGGTTTTCCGGTCGGGACCCTGACTCCCGTACGAGCTCACCGCGCGTCAGGGGCGGGGTGAGGCGTTGCCTGAGCGTGTCTCCGGCAGGACCCGAGGTTTCAGACAATCATGGTACAGACAATCGATCTCCGCGGCCTCGTCCGCCCGACCCTCGTCGAGGCGACACGGCGCGATGACCACCCGACGCGTTCCGAATTCCGCATCCAGCCGCTGGAGCGTGGCTACGGCCACACGCTCGGCAACTCGATGCGGCGGATGCTCCTCTCCTCGCTGCGCGGCTCCGCCGTGTGGGCGTTCCGGATCGATGGCGTGCTCCACGAGCACCAGACGATCCCGGGCGTCGTCGAGGACGTCCACCAGATCATTGGCAACCTCAAGACCCTGACGCTGACGCTCGCCGATGATCTCGAGGAGGCGATCCTGCGCATTCGGACGTCCGAGGCCGGTCCGGTGACGGCGGGCAACATCGACGAGGTCGGCGGAGTCCGCGTCGTCGATCCCGCGCACCATCTCTTCACGCTCCAGGATGACCGCGAGCTCAACGTCGAGCTCTACGTCAACAAGGGGCGCGGCTACGTCGAGGCCGACCAGCACCCGATGGATCGCGGGCTGCCGGTGGATCTCGTGCGCATCGACGCGATCTACAATCCGGTGCGCCGCGCGAACTTCTCGGTCGCGGAGACTCGCGTCGGCCAGCGGACGGACTACGATCGTCTGACGCTGACCGTCGAGACGAACGGGACGGTCACCCCCGAGGAAGCCGTGAGCTACGCGGCCGCCCTGGCCCAGACGCACTTCCAGTACTTCGCCGGCTTCGGCTCCCACGCCTCGGCGCCCGCATCGCTGGGCGGCGACGGCGCCGGTGTCGATTCGCCGCGCATGCTGGCGCTGCTTGGCACGCCGATCGACAACCTCGAGTTGTCGGTGCGCTCGGTGAACTCGCTCAAGAACTCCAGCATCCGCACGCTGGGGGACCTGGTGCGCCAGACCGAGAGCCAGATTCTGCAGGTCAAGAATTTCGGGAAGAAGTCGCTGCAGGAGATCGCCGATCTCCTCGAGCGCGAAGGATTGAATTTCGGGATGCGGTTCGAGGAGTCCGGCGACACGATCCGGGTGCTCGACCAGGGCACGCCGCCGAGTCAGGCCGCGGCCGCCGCGCCCGATGACGACGAGGAGTGAGATCTCATGCGGCATCGGAAGGCCGGGCGGCAACTGCGCCGCACGAGCGAGCAGAAGCTCGCGCTCATGCGGAGCCTCGCCAGCTCGCTCATCGAACACGAAGCGATCGAGACGACCGAGGCGAAGGCCAAGGAGCTGCGTCCGTTCGTCGAGCGCCTGATCACGAAGGCCAAGACGGGGACCCTGCATGCCCGGCGCCTCGCCGGGCGGCACGTGCAGCAGCGGGCGATCGCGGACAAGCTGTTCCAGCAGATCGGGCCGCGCTACGCGACCCGTCCGGGCGGCTACACGCGCATTCTCAAGACCGGCCACCGCAAGGGTGACGGCGCCGAGATGGCGCGCATCGAGCTGATCCAGGAGAGCTGAGCCATGTCGAGGAACCGCTGTCACGTCTGCGACAAGGGCGTCGCCTTCGGGAACAACGTCTCGCACGCGAACAACAAGACGCGCCGCGTCTGGCGGCCGAATCTCCAGGTTGCGCGCATCGTGGGCCCGGAGGGCAAGACCATCAAGGTGAAGGTCTGCACACGCTGCCTCCACGCCGGCAAGATCACGCGGGCACCGAGAGGGACACCGGTCGCGTGAGCGACACCGCTTCGTCCGGAGAGAGGGAGCCCTTGCTGGGCTCCTTTTTTTCGCCGTCGAAGGTCCGGGGACGGACTGCCGGGATCCAGGACCCGAGACTGCCGGCCGGCCAGCGCGCCAGCGTGTGAGCCACGGCGTGCACAGGTGGCTGGCCGTCTGGCCGGCTGGCGTCTGGCCGGCTCGAGGCTTGGATCCCCCGGCCGCGCTTCCGAACTCTCCTCATTATCTTGTGTGAGCCTCGCCCCTCCACCTGCCAGAGCTCATGCCCCGTCGCAGTGACCTTCAGCGCATCCTGATCATCGGCTCCGGCCCGATCATCATCGGCCAGGCGGCGGAGTTCGACTACTCCGGCACGCAAGCCGTCAAGGCGCTGAAGGAGGAAGGCTACGACGTCATTCTCG
>CAYLPM010000585.1:0-4304 GCA_964385525.1 uncultured Gemmatimonadaceae bacterium | reverse complement strand
GCGAACGACAGCCCTTCGAGCTCCATCGCCATGTTGACGCTCTTGATCGTCACGTCCGGCGGCGCCTGGAGCTGCACCGGCGCGAAGTTCAGAATCGCCTTGATCCCGGCCTGCACGATCCGATCGACCACTCGCTGTGCGTCGGCGGCCGGGACGGTGACGATGGCGATGTCCGGCTCGAGCTCGGCGGCATCCTCATCGAGACGCGCGATGTCGCGCATGAGGGTCCCCTCGTCGATCGTACCGATCTTGCGCGGATCGTTGTCGTAAACCGCGAGCACCTCGAAGCCGCGCTGGCGAAAGCCGCGGTAATGGGCGAGGGCGACGCCGATCTTCCCCGCACCGACGATTATGACGCGCCACTGCCGCTCGAGGCCGAGAATCTCGCGGATGCTGGCGCGCAGCTCGGGAACGGAGTAGCCGAGTCCGCGCTTGCCGAAGGAGCCGAAGTTGGAGAGGTCCTTTCGCACCTGCGCGGACGTGGTCCCGCCGCGCCTGGCGAGCTCGTCACTCGAGATGGTGCTGAGTCCACGGCTCTCGAACTCCTCGAGAAATCTCAGATAGAGAGAGAGGCGTCGGACGGTGGATTCGGCGATGCGCTTCACGGTCAGGCAGGTCTTGTGAAATCATTCACAAATTAGCCCGGACGCTGCAGGAAAGCCAGACTGACCCCAGCCGTCCACCCGCTCCGTCCCCCGACGAACCGTTTAACTTCGGTCATGCCTGTCCGTGTCACCTCCGAAATCGGACGACTGCGCACCGTGCTCGTGCACACGCCGGGACCCGAGCTCAGCGCCGTCACCCCGTCGAACAGGGAAGACTATCTCTTCGACGACATCATTGATCAGGAAACCGCCGAGCGCGAGCACCGCCGCTTCGTCGCCATCCTCGAGCGGTTCGCGACCGTGCATCAGGTACGCGACCTCCTCGCCGAGGTCCTCGAGCACGCCGAGGTCCGCGAGCTGCTGACGCGCGAGACGATGGACGTCGTGCCGAGCGAGCCGCTCGCCCGGCAGATCACGGAGCTCCCCGTCGATGCCCTCGCCCGAATGCTGATCGAGGGACGCGAGGAAGAGCCCGGGCCCCTCGCCCGCACCCTCAACGAGCGCGGCTACGAACTGCCGCCCGTGCCGAACATGATGTTCACCCGCGACACGGCGATGGCCCTCGGCTCGCACGTCATGGTCGGCTCGATGCGCTACGGCATCCGTTGGTCGGAGGAGCTGATCATGAAGGCGCTCTTCATGCACCACCCGGTGCTGCGCAATGCGGGCCTCCTCTACGACGGCTCCGTCGAGCGGCGCTTCAACTACACCCTCGAGGGCGGAGACGTGCACCCGCTGCGCGAGGACCTCGTGATGATCGGCTTCAGCGAGCGCTCCAGTCCCGCGGCGATCGACCATCTCGCCCGAGTCCTGTTCGAGCGCACGCCGACGACCGACATCATCATCGTCGTCATGCCGAGGGAGAACGCCGCCATCCACCTCGACATGATCTTCACCCAGGTGGACCGCGAGCTCTGCGTGATCTACCCGCCGCACTTCATCGGCCCCGCCCGACTCGCCGTGCTGCACTGGAAGAAGGGCCAGCAGCAGCTCCGCGAGATGCCGAACATCTTCGCCGCGCTCCAGGCCGTCGGCGCGCCGATGGAGCCGATCTTCGCCGGCGGCGACCAGCGTCACACGCAGGAGCGCGAGCAGTGGGCCTCGGGTTGCAACTTTCTCGCGGTGCGGCCGGGACTGATCCTCTCCTACGCGCGCAGCGAGCAGACACTCCGGGAGCTCGACCGGATGGGCTTCCGCATCGTCTCAGCGGTCGATTTCCTCACCGGAGAGGACCGCATCGGCGACGAGGACCGGGCGGTGATCGCGTTTCCCGGCGGTGAGCTCGTGTGCGGCGGTGGCGGGCCACGCTGCATGAGTTGCCCCGTCCAGCGGGACGACGCGTGACGATCGTCCGCCGTCCTCCGCCGTCGCTGCTCGTCGAGCGCGCGCACGACTATCTTCGCACCGGCCCCGCGCCGGCCGCCGAGCTGGTGGCGCACATCTGTCACATGGGCGGCGTTCCCTCGGCGGTCGCGGAGGAGATCGCCGAGGTCATGCTGGCCCCGCACCGCGCCTTCGTTCGCGAGAGCGACGGCCGATGGGCGCTCTCGGAAGCGACGCCCCCGCTGGTCCCGGCAATGCCGGCGCAGGCACCGCTCGGCATCGACCTGCGCCGACCGGTCGTCGCTCCGCAACCGGCACTCGGCTCGCTCCCGTACGTCGTCGTGGACGTCGAGACCACGGGCGGCCGCGCCCGGCACGGCGACCGCGTCACGGAGGTCGCCGCCGTCGTGATGCGCGAGGGGCGGGTGGTCGAAGTGTTCGAGACGCTCGTGAATCCGCAGCGCGCGATCCCGCCGTGGATCACCGCCCTCACAAACATCAGCTGGGCGATGGTCAAGGACGCGCCCACGTTCCGCGAGGTCGCCCCGCGACTCCTGGACGTGCTGGAGGGGCGGATCTTCGTCGCGCACAATGCGACGTTCGACTGGAACTTCATCTGCGCCGAGGTGGAGCGCGCGACGGGGGAACGGCTCGAGGGCGAGCGGGTCTGCACCGTGCGGCTCGCGCGCCGTCTGCTGCCCCAGCTCCGCCGGCGCTCGCTCGACTACGTGTGCCTGCACTATGGCGTCGAGAACGGCGCGCGCCATCGCGCCGGCGGCGACGCCCTGGCCACGGCGCACGTGCTCCAGCGGCTGCTGCGCGACGCCGCCGGTCGCGGGATCGCCTCGTGGACCGACCTGCGGGCGCTGCTCGATGCCCGGACCGGACGCGCCCGGCGGCGGCGGCGGCCCCCCTTCTCGGCGCTCCCGCGCCCGGTCGACCGCGACACCACGGCATGACTCCACCACGCCCCCTCCACGAGCGGAGCACCCTCGGCCGTCTGACGATCCACGCCATCCAGGCCGGCGGCCAGCGGCTCGACGGCGGCGCGATGTTCGGCGTCGTTCCCAAGCCCCTCTGGGAGCGCCGCATCCCGGCGGACGAGCGCAATCGCATTGCCCTCGGCATGCGGTGTCTCCTGATCGAGCACGACATGGGCCCGATCCTGATCGACTGCGGCGCCGGCAACAAGGAGAACGAGAAGTTCATCGGCATCTACGGCATCGAGAACGCCGGGGCCGACGGCCGCACGTTGCTGGAAGACGGGCTGCGCGCGGCGGGCTTCACCCCGGAGGACATCGTGCTCGTGATCGACAGCCATCTGCACTTCGATCACGCCGGGGGCAACACGTTTCGTGACCGCAATGGCACGATCCGCCCGACCTTCGCCAACGCCCGCTACGTCGTCCAGTCGGGTGAGTACCACTACGCGACGCACACAAACGAGCGCACCTCGGCGAGCTACTTCGCGCCCAACTTCGAGCCGGTGCGCGAGGCTGGGCTGTTCGACTTCGTCGACGGCGAGCGCGAGATCGCCCGCGGCATCCGCGTCATCCCGACGCCCGGCCACACGCCGCACCACCAGGGGATTCTGATCGAGTCCGACGGTGAGCGCGCGTTCTACCTGGCCGACCTCGTCCCGACGGCCGCGCACCTTCCGCTCCCCTGGATCATGGGGTACGACGTGGAGCCGCTGGTCACGCTCGAGACCAAGCGTCGGATCCTCGGGCGGGCGCACGAAGAGCAGTGGCTCGTGATCTTCGAGCACGACGCCGAGGTGCCGTGGGGGCGGGTCGGGAGAGATGGGAAGGGATTCGGACTCGTCGAGGTCTGAATTCGCGGCGGGAGAGAGGAGGTCGCGTGTGGAGAGGTCGAGGACGGGAAGGGGGATCCAAGACTCGAGACTGCCAGCCTTGCCAGCGTGCCAGCCGGAAGCAACCGCGTGCGTAGTTGGCTGGCCCCCTGATTGGCTCGCGGCTGGCAGTCTCGAGTCTTCAATCCCCCCAGCGCTACCCCCGCCTGGCTTCTTATGGGCTCCACGGCTCGCCGTACACATATCCGGCGACGATCCGTTCCGAGCGATGGAATTCGGCGCACTGCTCGGAGCTGAGCCACTCATCGGCGTACGTCCAGCACTGCCACGGCTGCGACCATGTATTGTCCGACTCCGCCAGCCACACGAACGGGTTGGCGCGATAGACGACGCCCTGGTCCACCAGCGTCAGGGAGAAGGCGTACTCGAAGCCGTAGGTCGGGAAGTAGCCGAACGTGTCCGTGAAGTCGTAGTTCCACGAATACGCATCGTCGTAGCCGAGATCGCGGTTCCACTGACGCACCGACCCGCGCGAATGATACGTCACGTCTCCCGCATTCCTG
>CAYLPM010000584.1:0-1587 GCA_964385525.1 uncultured Gemmatimonadaceae bacterium | reverse complement strand
CAGCTCACCAATACGGATGCGAGTCGGTGGAACTCGGGTCCGCTCATTGGCGACGGGAACATCGTGTTCAGGCGTTCGACTCCATGCTGCTCGGCGCAGCAGGAGCAGATTGTGCTGCTCGGCGCTGACGGTGAAGAGGATCTGACGCCGATGGGGGCGAGCAGCGTCTCGCCTCGCCATCAGTACCACGTGAACGGCGGTTGGGTTGCCTTCGTGAGGCGTGAGGCGAGCGGGAACAGGATCATGACTCGGTCGCCATCGGGCGAGTTGCACGAGGCCAGCGGGTTGCTGTCGCACGACGTGACCATCGGCACGCTGGGTCCGGGAGGCGAGGTGACGTGGCGACTGCCGTCGTGGCAAAACGATCCGCATCTGCGGATGAGCGCCCCCGGGTACACGGGATCGCCAGTCCGGATCTCCCGCCTCGGCCGACCCCTGTGGATCGGCGACCAGCTCCACGTCATCATCGGTCGAACCCTGTTCGAAGTCGTCAGGTAGCCTGGAGACGGCGCGCCGACGGCAAGTCCAGGGTCCGCGCCGAACGATTTCGCCCGGCGTGTGCAAGCGGCCAGGAGAGGGGCGTCTCAACCAGAGATCGACGCCGACGACGGCAACCCCTCCGCCCTCCGCTTCGGGAGACATCGTGTCTACATCCCGCGTTGTGGCCTTGCTCGCGATTCTGTCACTGGCGACCGCGGCCTGCTCGACCGGCCGCTCCACATCCGAGCCCGTGCCGGCGCACGTCACGGGCGGCGAGGCGGCGTGGCCAAACCCGACGCCGGTCGCGGCGCTCGAAGGGCAGGTGGCGCTCGAACAGGGAGCCATCCTGCCGTATCTCGTCCGCCACGGGTGGCTGGAGCTGAGCACCGACGAGCCTGCCGAGACCGCTGCTCGCGCCACGGTCGTGTCGTCGCGGTTCGGCGGGATGGTGCAGCACGCGAAGGTCGGTGACGATCGGGCGGAGCTCGTCCTGCGGGTTCCCGAGCCGCGGCTGGACGAGGCGCTCGATTCGCTCTCGATGCTCGGCAAGGTGGAGTCGAGGCGGCTGAGCGCGGACGACGTGACGGGAGAGGTGATCGATCTCGAGGCGCGGGTCGCCTCGCTGGTCGGCGTGCGCGACCGGTTGCGCGGGATGCTCGAGGGCTCGTCATCGATGACCGAGATCATGTCGATCGAGCGCGAGCTGGCGCGGGTGCAGGCGCAGATCGATGCGATCGAAGGCCGCCTGCGCTACTTGCGCGGCAGCGCGACGATGGCGGAGCTCTCGCTTTCGGTGCGCCGCGAGCGCATCCTGGGACCGGTCGGCTGGGTGATCGTCGGAATCGGCCGCGCGCTGGAGAAGCTGTTCGTCATTCAGTGAGCGATCTCGGGGCATCTGAAGAAGGGCCAGGGGCAAGCTGGAGGCGACACCCTGCGATGCGCAGGTCGATTCGTTAGTCTTTGGAGGGACCCGGTTACCCTTCGGCAGGGCAATCTTCCTCTTGCAGACGCCAGCTCGTGTGTACGGATGGGACCGGCGGCTGCGTGATGGGGCGTAGGTCAATTGGCAGACTACCGGACTGTTAATCCGGAGGGTGCAGGTTCGAA
>CAYLPM010000583.1:0-7245 GCA_964385525.1 uncultured Gemmatimonadaceae bacterium | reverse complement strand
GGCGAGCCCCCACAGGAGCAGCCGGCGGGTCCGGGACGAAGTGTAGGTCGTGGACATGAAGCGCGTAGTGTAGATGTCGCTCCGGGGACTGTCAAGCAATTCGTGGCCCGGAAGTTAGCTCCGGAGCGGCCAAGCCGTTGTCCAATCCCGGCCGCTGGAGGCTCCAGCGCGATCCCCCCTCCCCCCTCCAGACCGACCAACTCTGGCGTCCCGCCGTCACGCCCCTCGTTCCCCGCCCCGAGCAGACGGGGGCGGGGGTGGAGGCGGGGGCGGGGGCGGGAGTGACCGCAGCAGCTCCTCGATAGCCACATCTCGATCGAGCCTATCCGCAGCCTCCTCCGAGGACCGCATCTTCTCGAGTCGCCGTCGATCGCGGCGTCGCCGCGACACGTACAGCGGCACCACGACCACGAGCACGACCAGGGCGAACAGCGTGAGGTCGGCGAACAGAGCCAGGGCGCCGTACCGGCGACGGGTGCGCGACTGCCACCGCTCCTCGAACGCCGCGAGCGTGAGTCCGTAGGCGGATCGGACGGCGCGGTCGAGATCGCCCGTCTCCCGCCAGTAGCGAATGAACAGGTCGAGCCCGCGCTCCTGATCGATCGCCGCCAGCTCGGCCACGGCGCGGTGCGCGAGGGCGTACGCGGCGCTCACCTCTCCGCGTCCGCCGGACAGCGCCGAGTCGAGCCGAGCGAGCGAGGGAATGCCTCGCAGCACGAGCGCGAGGTTCGTCGTCAACACTTCCTCCCGCCCCCACTCACCCGCGGCATAGCTCGCGTAGCCTTCGCTGAACCACCGCGGCGCGCGCCAGCCGAGTGCCTCGAACATCGCGAGATGAGCGAGCTCGTGCCGGAGGACGACCAGCGGATCACCGGCGCCGGATCCCGCGCGGCTCCCCTGCATCACGATGCGGCCCTCCGCCGGAAAGGCGACCGCGGCTCCCCACTCCGGAACCGCGAGCCCGATCCACTCCCGGAATCGCGCCGCGTCCGGCGCGATCGCGATCTGCACCGATGCCTGCGATCGCGGCAGACCGGGAAACGTGTCGCGCGCGACGGCGCTCGCGAGGAGCGATCGCGCGAGCGGTTCATCGCGCGGGAATGCCAGCACCGTGAAGCGGCCCTCGGAGAGTCGGACCGGGGCCGTCGCCTGCGCGAGCACCAATCGCGGCCAGGCGAGCGTGGCGAGCGTGGCGAGCAAGGAGAGCGCGGCGAGCACCGAGCGAGCGGCGAGCACGCTGCGAACGGCGAGGACGCTGCGAACGGCGAGTACGGTTTGCGCAGCGAAGACGGAGCGGCCGCCTGGCGCGCCGCGAACACCGAGCCGGGCGCGCGGCTCCGCCTGCCGCCACGGACCGGTCAGGTCGTCCTGGGCGGTGCTCCTCCACCTTCCACGGTCTGCAGGACTTCGACGCAGCGCTTCCCCCATGGATTGAACTTGTTCGCCGCCGCACCGTCGCGCCACGTCTGCGTGGCGCGGTCGCGCTGGCCGTCGAACCACTGCGCGCGTCCCAGCTCGTAGTACGCCTCGATCAGGTTCGGTCCGATCGCCAGCGTCTTCTGGAAGAACGTCTGCGCATCCTCGTACATCTCTCGCTCGAGATACACCAGGCCGAGATAGAAGTGCGCGTAGAGCGTCGCCTTGCGGTCGTTGTCGAGCCGGATCGCCTTCGAGAGGTGCTCGATCGCCTCGCCGAAGATGCCCTTCTTCAGGCAGATGTAGCCGACGTTGATCCGCGCCAGCGCGTTGGCCGGCTGGCGCATCAGCACCTTCTGGAAGTTCAGCAGCGCATCATCGTACTTGGCCTGCAGCATCTGCGCCCACCCGAGCAGCGATTCACTCTGCGGATCGTTGGGCGCGAGTTCGAGGGCCTTCGTGAGCGCCGTCTCGGCCGCCGCGTAGTCGCCGAGCGAGATGCGACTCCACCCCTTTTCGATGAACGTCGAGGCGCCGAGGTGATCGGCGTGCACTGTCGGCTTCTCGCCGACGAGCTGCGGCGCGTGCGACGGCGCACCGCCCGGCCCCTGGCCGGCGATCGGTGGCTCCGACGGGCCGGCGGGGACGGTCCCCGGCGGCAAGGACTTCCACTTCTCCACCAGCGCCTTGATCTCCTCGCGAAGGGCGCTCAGCGAGGCGATCTGCTGCTCGACGGACTTGAACAGATCGTAGATCTCGCGCTTGATCGCTTCGCGCTCTCCCGCCGTCAGCGCCGGCTTCAGGCGCTCGTCGATCGACGCGAACAGCGCACGCACGTCAGCGGGCGGTCCTGCCCCATCAGTCATCCGCCTGCGCCTCCCCCCCGTCGTGCTCGACGATCAGCCGTTCATCGAGCGCCGCCTGGAGCTGCAGGCGTTCCGTGGAGCTCAGCAGGCGGGCGGCCTCCAGGAAGACGATGAGCCGTTCGTTGTGCCGAACGACGCCGCGCAGATACTCGCCCGCGAGTCCGCGGAAGAGCGGCGGCGGCGGGGAGATCTCGGTCGGCGCGGCGGCCACCACCTCGAGCACGGCATCCACGACGGCCGCGATCCACTCGCCGTCGACGTGGAAGACGAGCAGCCGCGTTTCGGGGCGTACCGGCGCGTCGGGCAGCTCCAGGCGCCGGCGCAGGTTGATGACCGGGACGACGCGCTTCTGATAGTCGACCACGCCATCGATCCACGGCGGGACGTTGGGGATCGGCGTCGGCGCCTGGTAGCGGAGCACGCGCTCGACGGCGAAGATGTCGGCCGCGAACACGTCCTCGCCGAGGCGGAACGTGACGAGCTGAGTCGGGGCGGCTGTGGTCATGCGGTCTCCATCTGTCGATCGAACAAGCAGGCGGCGACGAGCGCCTCCACATCCACGAGCGCGACGAGGCTGCGGCCGCGATGGGCGACGCCGAGCAGGACGCCGTCGGCATCGCCGAGCACGGGCGGTTCGCGCAGCTCCGCCAGGTCGAGCGTCATCACATCCTCCACATCCTGCACCACGAGCCCGATCCGCCGCTCCGAGACGCGCACGACGAGCGCGACCGGCACGCCGGCGGTCGGGGCGCGGCCGAGGGCGCGCGCGGGCGTGTAGAGCGCGATCATGCGCTCGCGATGCTCGAACGCGCCGAGCAGCGCGCCGCGCATTTCCGGCAGCGGATGGAGCTCCGGCGTCTCGATCGCCTCCTCCACGGCGCGCAGCTCGGCGGCGAACATCTCGTCGCCGACGCGGAAGAGCAGCAGATCCACGATGCCGTCGCGGGCGCGCACGCGATCGCGAAATGGGATTGGGAGCGTCATGCGGCCGTCCTCCGCTGCGCGACGAGCTCCGCGATCGCCGCGGCCACGCCGCCGAGGGGGACGACGCGATCGGCGCCGGCCAGCGTGAGCGCTGCCTGCGGCATGCCGAAGATGACGGAGCTCTCCTTGTCCTGGACGATCGCCCCCCCTCCGGCGTCGCGGATGGCGCGGAGCCCCGCGGCGCCGTCGCGCCCCATGCCGGTGAGCACGACGCCGACGGCCGCGCGTCCGAACAGGGCGGCGACCGAGCGGAAGAGCGGATCGGCGGATGGCCGCACGCCCCACACCGGCGGCGAATCGTCGAGCACGAAGATCGGCCCGTCGGCGCCGGGCGCGACCCGCATGTGCGTGCCGCCGGGCGCGACGTACACGTGGTCGTTGAGCAGCGGGAGATGATCTTCCGCCTCACACACCATGAGCGGGCACACGAGGTCCAGGCGTCGGGCGAGGCTGCGCGTGAAGCCGGGTGGCATGTGCTGCACGATCGCGATGGCGGCGTCCAGGCGTCGCGGAAGCAGCGGGACGATCTCGGCGAGCGCGCGAGGTCCGCCGGTGGAGGCGGCGATGGCAACGATGCGCGACGCCGCGACGCGCGCACCGCCGGTGCCGGAGCCGACCGGTCCCGGGGTGATGGCCCGCAGCCGGCCCATCGCGCGAACGCCACGCAGGTTCACGACGGAGGCCGCCCGGAGCGCGTCGAGCAACCGCATTTGGACGCTCGCCAGGTCGAGACTGATCGGCCCCGAGGGCTTGCGCACGAAATCCACCGCTCCGAGCTCGAGCGCGCGCAGCGTGAGGTCCGTACCGCCCCCATCGGCCGCGCTCAGCATCACGACCGGCCGCGGACTCTCGCTCATGATGTAACCGAGCGCCTGCAGGCCGTCCAGCTCCGGCATCTCGATGTCGAGCGTCACGATGTCCGGCTCGAGCGCGTGCACCTGCTTCAGCGCGTCGAAGCCGTTGCGCGCCGTGCCGACGACCCGGAACTCGCCCGACGCGTCGATCAGCTCGCCGATGACCTTGCGCATGAACGCGCTGTCGTCGACGACGAGGACGGTGAGACGCGCGCTAGAGGACAAGGTCGCCCTTCCTGATCGAGCGGACGAGCACACGTCCATCCGCGACGTGGAAGTAGACCGAGCGGCCGTGATCGCCGCCAGTGTCCTGCGCCATCGTCGGGATGCCGGCGGCGGCGAGGGCCTGAAAGGTCGCGGCGACGTTGCGCTCGCCGATGTTGATCCCGCCCTGCGGGATGAGCGCGCCGAACATGCTCGCGCCCCCCACCACCTTGGCGAACACAGGTCCGCGGGAGCCGAGCTTCCGCATCTCGGCCACGAGCAGGGGCACCGCGCTCCCGGGAAACTTCGCGGGATTGGCCGCGTCGCGGGACAGCGCCTCGGACGGAAGCAGGACGTGCGCGAGGCCGCCGACCCGGGCCTGCGGATCGTGGATCGCGATCGCGACGCACGAGCCGAGGCCGATGGTCGCGATGATCACCTCGCCGGAGGCGACCTTGAAGTCGGCGACCCGCACGCGGAGCTCGGTCACCGTCGGCCAAAGATGCGCTCGCGCCCCTCCAGGGGCACGAACAGGGATCGCGCGTCGCCGAGGAGCGTCTCCACCTTGCCGAGCACGAGGTAGCCGCCGGGGGCGAGCGACTCGTGAAAACGCTGGAAGAGCGCCTCCTGGATCGCGCGATCGAAGTAGATCAGCACGTTGCGGCAGACGATGAGGTGCTGCGGAGGACCGGGTGGCGCGTCGGTGAGCAGATCGCGCCGCTCCAGCGAGACGAGCGCGCGCACCTCGGGAAGCACCTCGTATGGCGCCGTTGCGCCGAAGTAGCGGCGGCGCACGTCGGCCGGCGTGTCGCCGAAGGCGCTGTCCTCGAAGGCGCCGCGCGCCGCCGCGGTGAGACTGTCGC
This sequence comes from uncultured Gemmatimonadaceae bacterium, assembly GCA_964385525.1. Classification (GTDB taxonomy): domain Bacteria; phylum Gemmatimonadota; class Gemmatimonadetes; order Gemmatimonadales; family Gemmatimonadaceae; genus DATKCV01. The sequence goes on along the minus strand of CAYLPM010000583.1, from coordinate 2,058 downwards.
GATCGATGTCGGTGCCGACGACGGCCACGCGACGGAGCCGGTGCAGCTCACGCACCCGCTCGGCGTGCCGGTGGAACATCACGGCGAGCGAATACGGCTCCTCCCCCGACGAACATCCCGCGCTCCAGACGCGGATGCGCTCCTCGCGCCGGGCCCACAGCGTCGGGATCATCGTGCGCTCCATCGCCTCCCACGTCTCCCAGTTGCGGAACAGCTTGGTGACGTTGATGGTCAGCGCATCGATGAGCCGGTCGTACTCGAGCGCATCGGTGTCGAGCATGCGAGCGTAGTCGAGATACGTGTGCACGCCCTTGGCGCGCATCCGCACCGCGATCCGCCGCCGCAGGCACTTTTCCTTGTAGGCCGAGCACCCGAAGCCGCGCTCTCGCGCGATCTTCGCGGTGAGCGTCTCGAAATCCGCGTCCGCCAGCAGCGAACCCTCCGCGCTCACATCACCCTCCGGACCGCGTCCAGGTTGGTCCGGATGATCGCGTTCTCCGGATCCAGCTCCAGGGCCCGCTCCCAGCATCGTACCGCCTCCTCCCGCTCCTGTCGCTTGTAGCGAATGTTGCCGAGCTTCAGATACACGTCCTCGCCGAGCGCCGGATTGAGCTTGACCGCGCGCTGGAATGCATCGAGCGCCTCGTCGTACTTGGCGAGCCGGTAGAAGTTATCACCCTGGTTCTTGTAGAGCTGGGCGACGCCGGCGTCCTCCTGGAGCCCGCGTTCGATCGCGACGGCGGCCTCACGGTGCGCGTTGCGCCGCTCGTGGGCCGCCGCGAGGTTGTTGTGCAGCGCACCGGCGTGCGGGTGCGCCTCCACGCCCTCGCTGAGCAGCGCGATCGCGCGGTCGAGATCGCCGCGGAGCGCCGCCGTCAGCGACGCGTAGTGGTACCACGCCGCCGCCGGCCCGCGCTTCCCCCACATTCCGCGCGCCGCCGTGAGCGCGGCGTCGGCCGACTCGACGTCGCCCATCCGCAGCGAGATCACGCCGACCGACGTCCGCAGCCGCGCATCCTGATCGCCGCCGCGACGCACCGCCTCGTCGAGCGCGGCCGCGGCATCCTCGTAGCGGCCGAGCCGTTCGAACGCGTACGCGAGATTGTGGAAGACCGCGGGCTTCGCCCCCGGCTGCGACGCCGCCTCGTGGAACGCGTTCGCGGCATCCGGCCACTTGCCCTGGCGCATCAGGACGAGCCCGAGGAAGAATCGCGCATGCGCGTCGCCCGGGGCGAGATCGATCACGCGGCGGAACTCGCGAATCGCCTCGTCGAGCATTCCCGTCTTGTAGAACGCCACGCCGAGATTCCGGTGCTCGTCCACCCGCGCGGCGGAGATCGCCGGCTCGGTCGCCTTCGACTTGCCGACGCGATGCAGGTAGCCGGCGGTAACGAGACCGTACAGCGCCTTGCCGACCTCGAACTCGCCGAGGCCGCTCTCGTCGATCAGGGTAATGACGTCCCGCTGCCCGTCGAGGAGGGCGACGAGGGTCTCCTGCTCCGGCGTCAGCGTCGCCTCGTTCTCCGAAAACCGGACCCGATCGAGGTCGAACACGATGTCGAAGCTGGGGATCTTCTTCTCGATCAGGCCCCACTCATCGACGCGGCGCGCGCCCTCGAGCAGCAACGACTCCGGATTGATCGAGACCAGAAAGTCCTGCTCCTCCGGGCGAATGTCCGCCTCGAAGTTGAACGTCCCCTGGGTCCAGGTGAAGAGGAAGTAGACCGCCTCCTCGATCTGCAGCTTCATCTGCCGGTGGAGATCCTCGCGCGAGATCGCATCCATCTCGACGAGGATCTCGCCGAGGCGCTTGTCCCGCTGCCGCTCCTGAAGGCGGACCGCGTGATCGAGCTGGGCATGCGACACGTGGCCGCTCTTGACCAGGATGTCGCCGAGCCGGTCGCGCCGGTTGACGATCGAGGCGTAGCAGATGCGCCCCTTGTCGAAGTAGATGTAGCCGAAGTTCGACCGGTGGGTCACGCTGAGACACCCGGTCTTCTTCCCCATCGACAGGAGCTGGAGCACGTCGGGGAGGCTGGCCTCCTTCAGGCTGCCGCG
>CAYLPM010000582.1:0-4571 GCA_964385525.1 uncultured Gemmatimonadaceae bacterium | reverse complement strand
AGTGTATTCCGCGGCGCCGGGGGTCGGTCGTCCGCAGGCAGGTCGCGACCGGCGCCCGCTCAGGTGGCCGGACCGGCATTGCGGGCGGCCTGCAGCTCGGCGCGGAGCATCCGCAGCTCGGTCTCGAGCGAGGCCACCGCCCGCGCGCTGGCCAGCTCTCCCTCCTGTTCCTCGGCGTCGCGCGACAGGAAGAAGCTGGCCATCGAAGCCGTCACGTAGCCGAAGACGATGAAGGCGTACAGCGCAAGGAGCAGGCACAGCAGGCGGCCTTCGGCCGTCTGCGGGAAGGTATCCGCACCCATCGTCGTCATGACCATCGCCGTCCACCAGAGCGTTGAGCCGAACGACGTGAAGTACTGATTCGTCGACTCGCCGTGCTCGAGCGCGTACATGCCCGCGGCTCCCGCGACGAGCACCAGCGCCGTCAACGCGAGGGCGTAGCCGAGTCCGCGGCGTCGCATGGTCCGTGAGAGGGCGCGGCTCCCGCGGTTGAGGGAGCTCACCACGCGGAAGAACCGCACGCCGCGCGCGGCCCGCGTGATCGAGAGGATGCGGATGACGCGGGCGATCCGGAACACGCGCAGCGCCGGAACGGCGAGCGCCGGGATCGTGAGCCAGTTCCGCCGGATGTACGCCCATTTCTCCGGCGCGAGCACGAGGCGGAGCAGGAAGTCGACGACGAAGACGATCCAGATCAGCGTCGCGGTCAACTCGAGGAATCGGCTGGTGCCGGCGATCAGCTCCACGATGAGGATCGCGAGCCAGATGAAGCCGAGAATGATCATCGGCGTCTCGAGCCAGTCCTCGATCCGGTACAGCAGCTCGCGCCGCTCGTTCTCGAGCGCGGCGTGGTCGGCGACGTCGTTCTTCACGGGCGCCTCGGGCACGGGTGATCATGTCGGATGCGGTTTACCGGCAGGGATGCAGAAGCGGCGCCACTCCGTTAAGTGACGCCGCACCCGGGCTTCGTCATTCGACTCGAGCGGGAGCGCCCGCGTCGTCGGTCGCGGTCAGCGCCCCACGACGCCGCAGATGATTCGCTCTCCCGCGCCGCCCGTGGGATCCGTACGGTAATCGTCGGCGAAGGCATGGATCATCAATGCCGAGCTGTCGGAGTCGAGCAGTCCGCCCTCGCCGATCAGCCGGAGATCCGGGATGAACGTGTCGAATCGCTGGCGACCGGTCTCCGGGATGTTCAGGCTTGGCAGGTCGCCGATGTGATAGCCGGCGTCGTTCAGGAAGCCATGTTGGCGTGCACGCGGATTGAAGTGCCCGCCCGCCGCGTCGAAGGTCGGCGTGCACCGGCCGGTCTCGTGAATGTGGAACGCGTGCGTGCCCGGTGGCGCCGACGTCAGCTCGAGGACGATCAGCACGCCGTGCGGCGTTTGCCGAAGCGTCGCCTCGCCGACCGTCTGGTTCGACGCATTGCGCAGGATCGAGCGCACGGACTCCACCGGCACGGCCTCGATGTCCGACGTGCGAAACGGATTGCAGCCGCCGGCCACGAGGACGGCGGCCGCGATGGCGGCCAATCGCATGCAGTTCCTCCACTGGGACACGAATCGCGGGCGGCGCCCGCTCCGGCTCGCAACGTCGCAAGATGGATGCCCTCGACCCGCCCGGCCACCCGGAGGCACCGGTCAGAAGGGCGACGCCATCTTCGACACTACTCGCACCGTGTCCCGCGCGATCAGCAGCTCCTCGTCGGTCGGAATCACCCAGACGGCGAGCCGGGATCCCTCGGCATCGATGCGACCCTCGCGTCCGCCGACCATCTCGGCGTTTCGCCCCGGATCGAGCCGCACGCCGATCCACTCGAGCTCGCGGCAGATCTGCTCGCGCACCACCGCCGCGTTCTCGCCTATGCCGCCGGCGAAGACGAGCGCGTCCGCGCCGTTCATGGCGGCGAGATACGAGCCGATGTACTTGCGCGCACGGTAGCAGAAAATCTCGACGGCCAGCCTGGCGCGCCGGTCATCGTGCTCCCGCGCCTCGGCGAGCAGCTCGCGCATGTCGTTCGTGAGCCCCGAAATGCCGAGGAGGCCCGACTGCTTGTTGAGCATTCCCTCCACCTCGGCGAGCGAGAGCCCTTCCTTCGATGCGATGTAATCCAGGATCGCCGGATCGAGATCCCCGGAGCGCGTTCCCATCACCAGTCCCTCCAGCGGCGTGAACCCCATCGAGGTGTCCACGGAGTTGCCGCCCTCGATCGCGCAGGCGGAGCATCCATTGCCGAGGTGCAGGGTGATGAGCCGGGTGGCATCGCGCGGCGTCTCGGTGAGCTGCCGCCACCGGTGCGCGATCCAGCGGTGCGACGTGCCGTGAAAGCCGTAACGGCGCAGCTTGTAGCGCCGGTAGTACTGGTAGGGGATCGCGTAGAGATACGCGCGCTCGGGGAGCGTGTGGTGGAACGCCGTGTCGAACACCGCGACCTGCGGGATGCCCGGGCCGAGCGCGCCGCGCGCCGCCTGGATGCCGCGCAGGTTGTGCGGGTTGTGCAGCGGCGCCAGGTCGATCGTGTCCTCGATGCCGCGCAGCACCTCGTCGTCGATCAGCACGGAGCGCTGGAACTGCTCGCCGCCGTGTACGACGCGGTGGCCGACGGCCTCGATCTCCGCAATGCTCGCGATCGCGACGCCGGATTCCGCGCTCGCCATCCAGCGAATGAGAAAGTCGACGGCGGCCCGGTGATCACGAATGGGCGCGGTGCCGCGCTGGGGCGGACGGTCGTCCGCGGTGAGCACGTAGACGGCTTCGCCGCCGATCCGTTCGATCACGCCGCGGGCGAGCTTCTCGTCCGTGTTCGCCGCCATGCGCTCGGCATCGGTCCGAACGAGTTGGAACTTGAGCGTCGACGAACCGACGTTGAGAACGAGGACGTGCACGAAGCCTTCTCAGGCGGGCAGCGGGCGCGTGGCGACGCGAGCCGCCCACAGCACGCCGAGTGCGATCGCGGCCGTCGCCGCGCCGCTCATGATCGACGCCGCCAGCGGCACATCGGGGCCGCCGAACGCGCGCGGCGCGACTGCCGACACGTAGGTGATTGCCACCGCCCACGCGATCACGGCCGCGGTGCTCCACCGCCGTCGCACGAGGACGCCGGCGGCCGCCGCGATACCGAGGACGCCATAGAGCAGGACGCCGATCGTGACGGTCGCCTGGAGCGGCGTGCGGTCGTCCCCGATCTGGTTGTATGCATTGAAGAGCCCGGCCGCGCCGGAAAAGATCAGCAGGAGCAGAGCCACGACGCGCGCGACCTTGGCCTTCATGCCGTGGCTTGAGGCGGATGCTCGGCGACGTCGTTCCGTGACTCCATCGTCCGCATGACGGGCTCGGCCACGCGCGTCAGGTCGACCGCCGATCCGGGGCTGAGCAGCCTGGTGATCGCCGCGCGGCGGTCGGCGAGCGAGCCATCCGGAATGATGAGCAGCGCCGGGTGCGCGTGGGCGGTGTAGGGGGCCGAGAGCCTGGCCTGCAGCCACGCCTGCGTGACGACCTGGACGCGCCACCAGCTCTCGGGAGGCGCGCCGGCCACCTGGTAGTCCACCGCGACCGCCTCGAGCTCGGAGGCGCGCTCCCACTGAGCGAGCTGCGCCTCGCTGGCGGCGAATCGCCAGACGACCGGTGGGGTGTCAGGCGGGTGCGGGACGCGTTCGTCGAGCGTGGCCATGGTTCACAGCCACCGGCGAACGCGCTGCTGATAGGCCGCGTAGTGATCGCCGAACGCCGCGCGGAGGTAGCGCTCCTCGCGCCGGATCACGAGGGCGTACAGCGCGAGGAGCGCCAGCGGCAGGAGGACGAGCGGCCAGATCGAGTTCGTCATGAGCGAAAGCCCAATGTACGCTGTGGTGAGCCCGACGTACATGGGATTCCTGGTGAATCGATACGGGCCCGAGGTGACGAGCCGGGAGGCCGCATGATGCGGCATGATCGCCGTGCGTGCGCGGAAGAACGTCCACAGGCCCCAGAACGCGATGCCGAGACCGGCGGCCAGGGCGAACATGCCGGCGACTTCGAGCGCGCGGGCCGTGCCCGCGTTCGGGCTGAGCGGCACCGAGCGCGCTCGCGTCTCGAGGATCCAGCCGATCAGGAGCGCCGCGGCGAGGAGGAGCGGCGGAGGAAAGCGGACACCCGGATTGGTCGGGGCGGGCTCTCTGGTCAATGCGTGCTCAGAACTCGCGCCGCTTCATCTCGTCGAAGAAGTCCTGGCGCTCGAGATCGGAATTGTCGGTCTCCTTGCGCGTGAGCGTGGGGTCGTAGTTGCGCGCCGGTGGGCGCTTGCGCGCCTTGTCGATCTTCTCGCTGTTCTTCTTGATCAGCTTCTGAAGCTGCTTTTCGTCCATGATTCCTGCCGGTGGAGGGAGGGCGGCGACCCCTTCAAGATGGGCCGCTGCGTGTCGGCGGGGAAGTGGAGGATGGGCGGTGCTCCTTCGGGAATGGCGGTCATGACACGATGCGAGCGGGTCGCGAGAGTGTGCAACACGCTTGCGACCCGAAGAAAAGGCCTGCGAGTGGGCGCATTCAACCTGACCGAGTGCCTCATCCATCCTCGCCAGATCGCCAAGCCCGCG
>CAYLPM010000581.1:0-13029 GCA_964385525.1 uncultured Gemmatimonadaceae bacterium | reverse complement strand
CACGGCGAGCGTCGAGGTCATCGCGACGCCGCTGTCGATCATGTCGCGGAACGTCGCCTGCACCTCGGAACCCTGGAGGTCGACGGCGATGAGGTCGCCGCGCATCCCCGAGGGGCAGCGGTCGGGCTCTTTGCCGGGCGAGTAGTCGCTGTTCGTGAACAGGCCGTGCTCGAGGTTGTCGATCCCGAGCTCCACCGCCTCGCGGAACGAGACGGAGCAGAGGTGCCCGGTGAACTTCAGCCCGCGGCGGTGCGCTTCGTCGATCGCCGCCTTCAGCGCCTCGCGGCTGATCGTCGTATACGCCTTGAACCAGGTTGCTCCCTCGTCCGCCCAGTAGCCGACGACGCGGCGCGCATCGTCGGCGGTCTCGACGCCGGTCATGTAGCTGCCGCTCGGACCCGTGATGTACGGCCCCGTGATGTGCATGCGGGGGCCCGGCTGCTGCCCGCGCTCGATGGCGCGCTTGAGATTCACCTCGCTGTACGGGTGGTAGCTTCCGGTCGTGCGGATGGTGGTCACGCCGCCGGCGAGATACATGCGCGGCGCGGAGGTGGAGATCTGCGCCTGTCGTGCCGAAGTGGTGTAGAAAGTGTGGTTGTGCATCCCGACGAGTCCGGGAATCACCGTGTGGCCGCGCAGGTCGAGCACGCGGGCGCCGGCGGGCACGCGCACCTGCGCCGCCGCGCCGACCTCGGCGATGCGGCCGTCGCGGATCAGGATGGTCCGGCCGTCGACGGGCGCCGCGCCGGTGCCGTCCACGATGCGGACGTTGGTGAGCGCGATGACGGGGGCGTCCTCCGCCACGAATCCGCGCACCAGCTCCGAGAACGCGGGGCGGGCGGTGGCGCCGGCCGGCTGAGCGTGCAACGCAACCGGCGCGGCTACCGCGAGACCCGCGAGGGTGGTCGCGGAGGCGAGAACGGCGAAGAGTCGACCACGATGGCGAAGCATGAGCATGTCTCCGGGAACGTGCGGTGTCGGCGCGGGGGAAATCGGATGAACGCGAACGAGCGGGAGAGCGCGAAGGCTCACGGATCGACCGTGAAGACCATCATCATCCCGGCTTCCATGTGCTCGGCGATGTGACAGTGCAGCATCCAGCGGCCGGGGTTGGACATCTCGACGAGCAGGTCGACGCTGTGGCCGACGGGGAGGAGCGCCGTGTCCTTCCAGACCAGATTCCGGACGGGCACGCCGTCGCGCGCGATGACGAGAAAGCGCTGTCCGTGGACGTGGATCGGGTGCTGCATTGCGTGGAGCGCCGTGCGTGTGTTGGACAACCGCAGCCGGATCACGTCGCCGACGCGGTAGCGCCATGCGATGTCCATGTTCTCGCGGCCGGTGGACGGCTCGCGCAGGATCCACTCGATCTCGCGCGTCGAGGCGGCCCAGTTCATCATCGGCATCGTGTTGCCCCACTCCACCGGATGGAAGTAGGCGGAGTCATCGCGCATCATCGTCCGAGTGGTGAAGGGGAGATCGCGCGCCTCCATGCTGAGCACGAGCTCGCGATCGACCGGCCGCGCGAAGTGTGGGCGAAAGCGCTCGATCTCGCGCGTCACCTCCGGGTGCGGGCGGAGCTGCTCGAAGGCGGCCCGCAGGTCGCGGAGCACCGGCTCGGCGGCGACATCGATGCGCATCAGCGTGTCAGACGACGGGAGAAACGCGCCCGCCATGTGATCGATCGCGCGGACGCGGTTGACCAGCGCCGTCGGCCCCGGATCCTCGAAGCGCACGTCGACGACGTAGCGTTCCGCCGGCGCCAGCACGACGCTCTCGACCCACGCCTCCCGCTCGAAGCGGCCGACGTCGGAGGCGAGCAGCTTCATGCGGGCTCCCGGTATCGACAGGTTGAACGTCCGCGTGTTGGCGACGTTCGTGAGGAAGAGCCGGACGACTTCGCCGCGCCGCGCGCGCAGGGTCGCATCCGGGTCGCCGTTGACGAGCATCACGTTGCCGAAGCGGCCCATGACGGCGTGCGTCGCGGCCTCGTCGCCGAACGGCACGAGCCCCGATGCTCCGAGGAGGAGATCGTCAAGCATCAGGATCTCCTCGCGGTGCGCCGGTCCGAACCACGCCGTGTCGCGCGCGGACACCATGATGTTGCCGTAGAGACCCAGCGCCTGCTGGATGTCCTCGCGGTGATGCGGGTGATACCAGTAGATCCCCGCGTCCGGAAACCGGACGATGTAGCGGAACTGCTCTCCGGGCGCGACCGGCTCCTGGGTCACGTGCGGCACGCCGTCGAAGCGGTTGTCGAGCCGGATGCCGTGCCAATGCACCGCGGTCGGCTGATCGAGACGATTCAGGAACTCGACGACGACCGTTGCCCCCGCATCGACGCGTATGAGCGGCCCCGGATACTGGCCGTTGTAACCGAACATCAGCAGCGTGCGTCCGCGGATCGTGCGCCGGACGAGCCCGGCCTCGAGCCGCAGGGTATCGCCGTCTGCGAGATGCATGGTGCGTCGGGGAACCGCTTCCGGGATCCGCGCGCCGGCCGGTGCCTCGGGCAGGTAGGGTGCGACGGTCGGACGCAGCGACATCATCCCGGGCGGCATGAAGAGCCGCGCGTCCATCGGATGCCCGGGCCACGGCCGCGCCTCGCCGCTGGCCCCGGTGACTCCGGCGGACGCGTCGTGGGCGGCGTGCGCACCTGTGCCGGCGGCTACCGCGGACTCCGGGTCCGGCGGCGCCGCCGCGCCAAGCAGCGTGATCGGATCATCCACGGGCAGCAGGCGGTTGCTCGCGGACAGGCCGCGCATCACGATGCGGCCGCGACGGTCGCCGACCGTGTCCGACACCTCCGCGCTCACGAGCACGAGTAGCTTCTCGAGGGCGACCTCGCCGCGCGCCTCGCGGCCGGCCGACACCGCGCCGAGGCGGATCATCGGCGAGAGCGTCGGCGTAGTCGCCCACGCGACGTATGTCGTGAACTCGCCGAACGTGCCGGGGTCGGGAAGTCCGGCGGTCTCGACGCTCACGATGTACCGGTGCACGCCCTCGGCCGTGACGGACACGCCGAACGGTGAGGGGGCCGGCGCGAGGCGGGCGGTCCCGCGCGCGGTGTCGAGCGGCTCGATCGGGACGGGGAGGAGGTCGATGCAGTAGAGGTCCGGGTCGGGCACGGCGGCCGGCGTCTCCTCGGCGCAGGGACGTGCGACGAGCCTCTCCGGAGTCCCTGCCTCGAGTGTCGCCCGTGCGTCAGCGCGCCAGGGCGCGCAGATCAGCAGCGACAGGAGCGCAATCGCTGCGAGCAGGAGGCCGAGGCGCGCGGGCCCGGGCCAGGCCCCCCGACCAGGTGCGGTCCGGCCGGGGTCTGGGGCGGGGTCGGGGTCGGGGGCGGGCCTGGTGGAGCGATCGGCGGGGAGCGGCATGCTGTCCTGAAGAAACAGACTCGCGACGCGGATGGAAAGTGGATACCTGGATCCCGGTTGCCCGTCGACGGAGCGGCGGATAGCCTGCGGGGCCCTGCCCGCCGCACGCGGAGCTCGCGCCGCGGCACCGAGCGTGCCGTGAGGCGCCGGGCGCCCGCGCACGGAGGCACGGACGCGCGATCTCACCCATGACCGGTCATGCCGAATTCCCTCACCGTTCGCACGGTTGCGACGACGCCGTTCGCCGACCAGAAGCCCGGTACGTCGGGGCTGCGCAAGCAGGTGCGCACCTTTCAGCAACCTCGCTATCTCGAGAACTTCGTGCAGGCGATCCTCGACACGATCGAGGTTCCGGGCGGCGGCGCGCTCGTCGTCGGCGGCGATGGGCGCTACTACAACCGCGAGGCGATCCAGACGATTCTGCGCATGGCGGCCGCGAACGGCATTGATCGCGTGCTGGTGGGGCGCGACGGGCTGCTGTCCACCCCCGCGGCCAGTCACCTCATCCGACAGCGGAAACTCGCCGGGGGAATCATCCTCTCGGCGAGCCACAATCCGGGTGGGCCCGAGGGCGACTTCGGTATCAAGTACAATGCCTCCAACGGCGGTCCGGCGCCCGAGTCGCTCATGCAGGCGATCTCCACGCGTGCCGCGACGATTCACGAGTACCGCACCGTCGAGGCGCCCGAGGTCCCGCTCGATCGACTGGCCGGCCATGCGATCGGCGGGACGAGCGTGGAGATCATCGACCCGGTGGCGGACTACGCGGTGCTCATGGAGTCGCTGTTCGACTTCGACGCAGTGCGGCGCGTCCTCACGACCGGGCGCGTGCGTGTCTGCTACGACGCGATGCACGCCGTCACCGGTCCCTACGCCCGGGAGATCCTCGAGCATCGCTTGGGCGCGCCGTCGGGGACGGTCATCAACGGCACGCCGCTGCCGGATTTCGGCGGCGGGCCTCCCGATCCGAATCTCACGTACGCGCCGGAGCTGGTGGCGACGATGTTCGCGGACGACGCGCCGGATTTCGGAGCCGCCTCCGACGGCGATGGTGATCGCAACATGATCCTCGGCCGTCGATGCTTCGTGAATCCATCGGACAGCCTGGCGATCCTGGCGGCGAACGCGGCGCTCGTGCCCGGGTATGCGCGCGGCCTGGCGGGCGTCGCGCGCTCGATGCCGACGAGCCGAGCCGTGGACCGCGTGGCACGGCACCTCGGTTTCGACTGCTACGAGACGCCGACCGGCTGGAAGTACTTCGGCAACCTGCTCGACGCCGGCCGCGTCACGCTGTGCGGCGAGGAGAGCTTCGGCACGGGGTCCGATCACGTCCGCGAGAAGGACGGCTTGTGGGCAGTGCTCTTCTGGCTGAACGTCCTCGCCGTGCGTGGCGAGTCCGTCGAGCAGATCGTGCGCGGGCACTGGGCGCGATTCGGCCGTGACTACTACATGCGGCAGGACTTCGAGGCCCTGCCCGCGGACGTGGCGCGCGAGCTGATCGCCGATCTGCGAGCCCGGCTGCCGCGGCTGCCCGGTGAGCGCATCGAGGGGCGCGAGGTCTCGTTCGCCGACGACTTCGCCTACGTCGATCCGGTCGATGGCAGCACGGCGACGAACCAGGGGCTGCGCATCGGCTTCCGGGATGATTCGCGGATCGTGTTCCGCCTGTCGGGGACCGGCACGCAGGGTGCGACACTGCGCATCTACCTCGAGGCGCACGAGCCGGATCCGGCGCGGCACGACGCCGCGCCCGCCGACGCTCTGGCGCCACTCGTGCGTGCGGCGCTGGCCGTCTCCGAGCTGCAGGCGCGGACCGGTCGATCGGAGCCGACGGTCGTGACGTGAGGCGGCCGGCACATCCGCCGGTGCCCGGACACTGGCGCCGCCCGCGGTGACGGCGCCGTCCGGCCGCCGGCCATTGCCGGAGGTTCCCGCCCGGGGCATCTTCGCGCCGTCGATGTCCCTTCGTCGCTCCGCCGGGGACCGCGTCGCGCCGTCGAAGTCCCCTCGTCTCCGAGCCCTGGCTCGCCCATGAAGTTTCTTCCCGCGCAGCTCGCCGTCCTCACGCAGAGCGCATCCACACGGCACAACATCACGTCGCTGGCGCGGATTCTCGTCTTCTTCGTCCTGCTCGTCGCCATCTACAGCGTCCTGTTTCACTGGCTGATGACGCTGGAGGGTCGCGAGCACTCCTGGGCGACCGGCGTCTACTGGACTCTCACCGTCATGTCGACGCTCGGTTTCGGTGACATCACCTTCGTCAGCGACGCCGGCCGCATCTTCTCGATCGTCGTCCTGCTCTCGGGCGTCTTTCTGCTGCTCGTCATCATACCGTTCACGTTCCTGCAGTTCTTCTACGCCCCGTGGATGGAGGCGCAGTCGCAGCGGCGCACGCCGCGCTTCGTGCCGGAGGACGTCTCCGGGCACGTGCTGTTCACCGAGTACGATCCGGTCGCGATGTCGCTGATCGCCCGACTGGAGTCCCACGGGCGCCCGTACTTCGTGCTGCGCTCGGACAGCCTTGAGGCACTCACGCTCTACGACCAGGGCGTGCGGGTGGTGCTCGGTGCCGCCGACGATCAGGAGACGTATCAGCGGCTCCGCACCGACGTCGCCTCGCTCGTCGTCGTGAGCGGCGATGACTATGCGAACACGACGGTCTCGTTCTCGATCCGTGAGATCAGCGAGTCGGTCCCCATCGTGGCCCTGGCGCGCGCCGAGGAGTCGATCGACATCCTCCAGCTCGCGGGAGCGACCCACGTGCTCCACCTCGCCGACATGCTCGGACGCTCCCTGGCGCGGCGCACGCTCGGCGGTGCCTCGCGGGCCAACGTGATCGGCGAGTTCGGCGAGCTGAAGATCGCCGAGGCGCCCGTGTCGGGAACGCCGCTCGTGGGCCGGACGATCGCCGAGAGCCAGATCCGCGAGGTGACCGGCGTGACCGTGGTCGGCGTGTGGGAGCGCGGCCATTTCTCGATCCCGCGCGCCGACTATCGCATCACGCCCAGCTCGGTCCTCGTCCTCGCCGGCTCGGCGGAACAGCTCGGGCAATTCGATGAACTCGTGCTGATCTATGGTGCGTTCTCGACGCCCGTGCTGATTCTCGGCGCGGGACGGGTGGGGCGGGCGGCCGCCCGGTATCTGCGGGATCGCGAGATCCCCTATCGCCTCGTGGACAAGAACCCGGACCGGCTCCGCGGCGAGGCCAACGGCATCGTAGGCACGGCAGCCGACCTCGAGGTGCTCGAACAGGGGGGCATCCGCGACGCCCCGACGACGATCATTACGACGAACCAGGACGAGACGAACATCTACCTGACGATCTACTGCCGGAAGCTGCGTCCGAACATGCAGATCATCAGCCGCGCGACGCTCGAGCGCAACGTGTCCACGCTGCACCGGGCGGGGGCGGACTTCGTGATGTCGTACGCCTCGATGGGCGCGACCGCGATCTACAACGTGCTGGAGCAGAACGACGTCGTGATGCTCGCCGAGGGGCTGGACGTCTTTCGGCATCCGGTGCCGCCGTCACTGGTCGGCAAGACGCTCGCCGAGAGCAACATCCGCGAGAACTCGAAGTGCAGCGTGATCGCGATCGAGCGGGGCGGGCAGACGGAGATCAACCCCGATCCCGCGCAACCGTTGCCGGAGGGGGCTGAGCTGATCCTGATCGGCACGACGGAGGCGGAGCGCAAGTTCGTCAGCAAGTACCCGGCGTGAGGGGCGGTGGGTGGGGTGGAGGCCGGACGGCGAAACCCGCTCCCGCGGGCCTGCGTAGGGCGCGGGAGGAGGATCCCATGATCGATCTCATCGTACTCGCCCTGATCGCCCTCGCGACGTATCTTGCGCATCGTCGGACTCGCCGATTCGTGGGCGAGCGGTTGCGCTTCGTGGATGCCGTGCAGCGTCGGTTTGCGCCCTGGATCGCCGGGGTGGGCACGACGCTCGCGGCCTGGCCGCTCGTCGCTCTGATCCCCGGCGTCGGCGTCGGGACCGCCGTGCTGCTCGGCGGCGCGGTCGGACTCGGCGTCGCACGCGGCGCGCGCGATGCGCGCGAGAGCACGGGGTACGAGTTGCGGCCCGTCTCGGGCCGGTACTGAGCGGCAGAGCTCCGGCGGAAGAGAACCGATCTCCCGCGCGCACGCGCGGGGACCGAGGACGGGGACGGGGCGGCTCGCCGCGCCCGTTCGCCCATTGTGCGGCGCCTCGGCGCTGCCAACGACTCTGACCCGGAGCTCTCGACGTGCGACTCACCAGCCGCGCCGTCGCCCTCATCGGCGCGACGCTGTTCCTCGTTCTGTTCGTCGCGCTCCCAGGCAGCATCGGGCTCTACACCGACTGGCTCTGGTTCCGCGAGATCGGCTTCGAGCGTGTCTTCCTCACCGAACACCTGATGCAGGTCGGGCTCGCCGTGCTCGGCGGGCTGTTGACGTTCGGCTTCCTCGTCGCGAACCTGCGCTTCGCGCTGCGCGGCGTCGTGCCCGATCCGGTGATCGTCCGGTTCAATCCCGGCGCGCCGCAGATCGACGTCTCGGAGATGATTCGCCGGTTCACGGTGCCGGTGGCCGGACTGATCGCGTTCCTCGTCGGAGCCTCGATGTCGGCCATGTGGCTCGTGCTGCTGCGCGCCGTCCACGGGGTGCCGTTCGGACGAGTCGACCCCGTGTTCGAGCGCGACATCGGCTTCTACGTGTTCACGCTGCCGGCGCTCGAGCTCCTGATCGGCGTCGTGTTCTGGCTCGCGCTGCTCGGCCTGCTGGTCTCGCTGCCGGTCTACTGGCTACGGGGCGACATCATCCTGCCGCCGCGCCCCGTGCGCGTGGAGCCATCGGCGGGCCGGCACGTGGGCGGACTGCTGACCGCGCTGTTCCTGACGATCGCGCTCCAGACGTGGTTCGTGCGCATCCCGCAGTTGCTGTACTCGACAACCGGGCCTCTGCGCGGCGCCAGCTACTCGGATCTCAATGCCATGCTGCCGGCGCTGCGGCTCCAGGCGCTGGCGGCGCTCGTCGCCGCGATCTGGATCGTCGCCGGCATCGTCCGGCGGAAGCTCGTCTGGCACGGGGCCGTCGCCGCCGGCGGCTATCTGCTGATCGTGATCCTCGGGACGGCGGCATACCCGGCGATCGTGCAGCGCTTCATCGTCGCCCCGACGGAGCTGACCCGGGAGCGGCCCTATCTCGAGCGCCACATCCTCGCGACGCGCGAGGCCTGGGGGCTCGACAACGTGTCGGTGCGCGATATCCGCGGCGACGCCGGGCTCACGCTGGAGGACATCCGGGCGAACGGGCCGACGATCGAGAACGTGCGGCTATGGGAGAAGGAGCCGCTGTTGCAGACGTTCGGGGCACTCCAGGAGATCCGGACCTACTACGATTTCGTCTCGGTCGACGACGACCGCTACTGGATCGACGGACGGTACCGGCAGGTGCTCCTCTCGCCGCGCGAGCTGAATCCGGCCGCGCTGCCGACGCGCACGTTCATCAACGAGCACCTGACGTTCACGCACGGCATGGGACTCACCCTCGGCCCGGTCAACCAGGTGACGACCCAGGGCCTGCCAGTGCTCTTCGTCAAGGACCTGCCCCCGGTGTCCGAAGTCTCGATCGGCGTCACGCGTCCGCAGATCTACTACGGCGAGATGACCGGCTCCCATGTCTTCGTGAACACGCTGCGGCGGGAGTTCGACTACCCGGCCGGCGAGGCGAACGTCTTCACGAGCTACGAAGGAGAAGGCGGCATCCAGGTGGGATCGATCGCGCGCCGGGCGATGCTGGCCGCGCGCTTCCAGTCGATGAACGTGCTCCTCTCCGGCGACATCACGGGCGAGAGCCGCGTCCTCTTCCACCGCAACATTGCCGAGCGCGCCCGGCGCGCGCTCCCGTTCCTGATGTTCGACAGCGACCCCTACCTCGTCATCGCCGAGGATGGCTCGTTGCAGTGGATCCTCGATGCCTACACCGCCACGTCGCGCTACCCGTACGCGGCGCCGACCACCGACGGCGTCAACTACATGCGCAACAGCGCGAAGGTGGTGGTCGATGCGTACCACGGCACGGTGACCGCCTTCATTTCGGATCCGCGGGACCCGCTGATCGCGACGTACGCACGGATCTTTCCCGGCATCCTGCAACCGATCGAGGCGATGTCCGAGGACCTGCGGGCGCATCTCCGGTACCCGGAAGATCTCTTCCGGGTGCAGGCGCAGCTCTACCGCACGTATCACATGGACGACGCGGAGGAGTTCTACCACCGCGAGGACCAGTGGCAGATCCCCCTGATGGAGCAGAGGGGCACGAGCGAGCTGCTCATGCGCCGGATCATCATGCGGCTCCCCGAGGAAGAGCAGGCCGAGTACATCTTCATGGCGCCGTACACGCCGCAGGAGAAGGACAACCTGGCGGCGTGGATCGTCGCGCGAAGCGATGGCGAGCATTACGGCTCGCTCGTGGTGTACCGGTTCCCGCGCCAGAGCCTGATCTTCGGTCCGCGGCAGATCACGAACCGCATTAACCAGGATACGGAGATCGCGCGACAGATCTCGCTCTGGGATCAGCGCGGCTCGACGGTGATCCGGGGCGAGCTGCTCGTGATCCCGATCGAGGAGGCACTGCTCTACGTCCAGCCGATCTATCTGCGAGCGGAGGGCGGACGCATTCCCGAGCTGAAGCGCGTCGTCGTCGCCTACGAGAACCGCGTCGTGATGGACTCGACGCTGGATCTCGGGCTGGCGCGGCTGTTCGGTGGAGCGGTGGATCGGCCGCAGCCGCTGATCGCCGATGCGCCGGAGTCCGAACGGCCGGAGCTCGGGCTCCCGACCCCGACCCCCACCACGACCTCGACGCCGGCGACCGACGCGCGGACCGCCGACCTCGTCCGCCGCGCGCAGGATCACTACGATCGCGCGATCGCGGCCCAGCGCGCCGGCGACTGGGCCACGTACGGCGAGCAGCTGAGACAGCTCGGTGACGTGCTGAGGGAGCTCCGGGGGGGAGGACAGTAGCAGAGGGGAAGGGACGCACGAACGATGATCGGGACGCCTCGGTGCATCGAGGCGTCCCGATCATCGTTCATCCCTCTCGTCCCGGGTACGTGCTCACGCCGCCCGGTTCATCTGGTCGGCGTACGTCCTGATCTCCCCGGCCTTCAGCTTTCGTTCGTACTCGGTCAGTTCCGCCTTGACCTTGTTCGAGAGCAGGAAGACGCCGAGCACGTTGGGAAAGGCCATCCCGAGGATCATCAGGTCGCCGAAGTTCAGCACGTTCACCGCGGTGATGATCGAGCCGAGGAAGACGAAGATCAGGAAGAGCACGCGATACGACATTGTGCCCTTGTCGCCGAACAGGTAGCACCAGCAGCGCTCGCCGTAGTACGACCACGAGATCATCGTCGAGTAGGCGAACAGGAACACCGCGCCCGAGAGTACGTACGGGAACCAGGAGATGTGCTCGCCCATCGCTCGCGAGGTGAGCGCCGCGCCCTGGCTCGTCTGAATGAGGTCGGCATACGCCGGGTTGTCGTACGCGCCGGTAATGACGATCACGAGGGCCGTCATCGTGCAGACGACCACGGTATCGATGAACGGCTCGAGGAGCGCCACGTAGCCCTCGCGCACGGGATACCTGGTCCTCGCCGCCGAGTGCGCGATGGCGGCCGAGCCGGCGCCGGCCTCGTTCGAAAACGCCGCGCGCTGGAATCCGACGACGAGCGTGCCGATGAAGCCGCCGTACGCCGCATCCGGCGAGAAGGCCTGGCTGAGGATCAGGCCGAACGCCGCCGGGATCTGCGAGAACTCGCTGAACAGAATGAACAGCGCGGCGACGACGTAGATTGCGACCATCGAAGGCACGATCGCCGATGCGGCCGTGGCGATGCGCTTGATCCCGCCGATGATCACGATCCCGACCAGCACCGTCATGATCAAGCCGTAGATCCAGTTGTTGTCGACCAGGAACGGCACCGTCTCCTGCATCGCGTTCATCGACTGGTTCACCTGGAACGCGTTGCCGCCGGCGAGCGAGCCGCCAATGCACAGGATCGCGAACATGACCGCCAGCACCTTGCCCATCCTCGCCCACCCCATCTCGCCGAGTCCCTTGGACAGGTAGTACATCGCGCCGCCCATGAGCCGGCCATCCGGACGCACCTCGCGATACTGCTGGCCGAGCGTCACCTCGGTGAACTTCGTGGACATGCCGAGGAACCCGGCGACGATCATCCAGAACGTCGCGCCGGGTCCGCCGATACTGACGGCGATGGCGACTCCCGCAATGTTGCCCAGTCCGACCGTCGCCGAGAGCGCGGCCGTGAGTGCCTTGAAATGGCTGACCTCGCCCATGGCGCTCGGATCGTCGTACGCTCCCCGCGTGACCGCGATCGCGTGCCGGAAGCCCCGGATGTTGATGAAATTCATCTTGAACGTGAAGTAGATCGCGCCGAGCACGAGCCACAACACGACCAGCGGGAGCGTGACGGCGTCGTTCCAGAAGATCACGTCGTAGAAGAAAAACGCGCCGATCCATCCGTTGACGCTTGCCATGGCCTCGTCGACCGTCCGCTGCCAATCACCCTCCGGCTCCTGCTGCGCTGCCTCCGGCTGCTGCTGCGTGAGGGGAGCGATCGGGGGCGTGCTGTCAGTCGGTACGGGGGGCGGAGGGGTCTGCTGCGCCGCGAGCGGCGTCGTGATCAGGGAGAACGAGAACAGGCACGTCAGCCCCAGGACGGACGCAACACGGAGGACCCGTTGACTCATCGGAACTCACCAGGTAGGGGGGGTCGAGGAGGGAGCGCAGGGGTGGCAACGAGCCAAGTTGGTCGCTGGCAGCGGGATGTGCAACCTTTCGGTCGCGTCCCCGCCGGCCCCCGCACTTCGACTCCCCGCCGAGATCGGCGGAGCTCCTCACGGTGATCTTACGAGTCCGAACCCGGCGCCGTGAAGCGGAGGCAGCTCGATCGGCAGCGTTCCCGTGATCGCGATGCGGCCCATGAGTGCGCGGGTGGCCGCCTGCTGTTGCGCCTCCGCGTCGCTCCATGCGAGCAGGTACGCGGCGACATCCGGAAACGCCGAGAGCAGATAGGGATCGCCGAACGAGATGTACACTACCGGGCGCGAGGCGGAGAGTCGCGCCACCAGTCCGCGGAACCGCGAAGGCAGCGCGGTCCTCCCACCCCACGGCACTGCCTGGGTGACCGACGAGATGATGACGAGTCGACCGTTCGCATCGGCCGCGGTGGCCGCGCGCTCGGCGGCGGCGACCTGCGCCGCCGGTGCTCCGCGACGGATGCTGATGCGCTCGACGCTCCACCCCGCCTCCCGCAAGGCCGCGTCGAACGCGATCGCACCGGTGGCCCCGCGGTCGACGTAGTGAATCCACACCGCCGATCGCACGTCGCGGGCGGGTACCAACGCCGAGTCGTCGCGCACGAGGACGATCGACCGATCCGCAATCTCGCCGGCGAGCGCGCGATGCCGCTGTCGGATGTGCTCGACCGCCGCCGCCTCCATCGGCGATGCCGCGGTCGACGTCTCGAGCCCGAGCCGCGCCTTGGCGTGCAGGATGCGCCGTACGGACGCATCGAGGCGCGTCGTCGGCACATCGCCGCGTCGCACGGCCTCGACGAGCACGTCTATCGCGAGCGCGGGATCCCTCGG
>CAYLPM010000580.1:0-2766 GCA_964385525.1 uncultured Gemmatimonadaceae bacterium | reverse complement strand
TCGCGCGGGGATCGGGAGGGGAGGGCGGCACTCCCAACATTCTCGCCGGCGCCGACGACGAAATCGACCGTCTCTTCCAGTAGAGGGCGTAGCGATGTCGATGATCAACTACGCCTCGCGCGAGATCAACTGCAAGATCGTGTACTACGGCCCGGGGCTGGGTGGCAAGACGACGAATCTCGAGCACGTCTACGGAAAGGTGACGCCCGACACGCGAGGGAAGCTGATCTCGCTGGCCACCGAGACCGAACGGACGCTCTTTTTCGACTTCCTGCCCGTCGACCTGGGGACGATCCGCGGGTTCAAGACCCGCTTCCACCTCTACACGGTCCCCGGCCAGGTGAACTATAATGCGAGCCGGAAGCTGATCCTGAAGGGCGTGGACGGGATCGTCTTCGTCGCCGATTCGCAGATCGAGCGGATGGAGGCGAACCAGGAAGCGATGCAGAACCTGTACGACAACATGTCCGAGTACGGGTACGATCTCACCCGGATGCCGTTCATCGTGCAGTACAACAAGCGCGATCTGCCGAACGCCGCGCCGGTTCGCGAGCTGCAGGCGGCGCTCAATCCGGGGTGGGAGGTGCAGGACGCCGCGAAGCACCGGGTCGCGCCCGATCCGTATCACGCCGGTGAGAATCTCGTCGAGCAGATCCAGACGGGGGAGTGGGTGGAGCGAGCGCCGTACTTCGAGGCGGTCGCGGTCACCGGTGAGGGCGTGTTCGACACGCTGAAGGCGGTCAGCAAACTGGTCCTGAAGACGCTGGCCTGAGCACGGGGCTCCGTGCTCGGCCCGTGCAGGGCGGGGGGCGAGACACGGGAATGCGCGGGTGAATCTACCGAACGGCATCACCATCGGGCGGATCGTGATCGCGCCGCTGCTGGCGTGGCTTCCGCTGCTAGACTCGTGGACGCTGCGCCTGCTGGCGTTCGTCCTGTTCGTGCTCGCCGCCGTCACCGACTACGTGGACGGGTTCCTCGCGCGCTCGCGCAACCTGATCACGGATCTCGGCCGCCTGCTCGACCCGCTCGCCGACAAGCTGCTCCTGGTCGCGACGCTGGTCCCGATGTACATCCTCATGGCACCGCGCGACGACCGGTTCGCCTCCCTCGTGCCGGCGCTCGACGGCGCGTTCGACTACCCCTTCTGGACCCCCATCGGCGCGGTCCCGCTCCCGTGGTGGGTGATCGCGATCGTGCTCGGCCGGGAGATCTTCATGACGATCTTCCGCCAGGCGGCCAACCGGCGCGGCGTCGTCATCTCGGCGATCGGCCCCGCCAAGGCGAAGACCGCCTTCCAGTCGGTCTGGGTCGGCTCGGCCTATTTCTGGTTCTTCCTCGACACGCTCGCCGCGCAGCGGCTCACGCCGTCCACGTTTCTCGAATCGTTCGCCCTTTTCAACGGCATCGTCGGCACGGCAACGATGGCGATGGCGGTCGCGCTCACGCTCTACTCCCTCGTGCTCTACCTGCGGCGCTACGGACGGCTGTTCACGCGCGACGTGCCGGCGTCGTGAAAAGGCGCGCCGCGCGCGGCACACGAATGCCCTGACCGCCCCGGATGCGCATCGAGCTGATCACGATCGGCGGCGAGCTGCTGCTGGGCTTCACGATCGACACGAACGCCGCATACCTCGCGCGCGTGCTGGCGGAGCTCGGCATCGAGGTCGTGCGTCGAACGACGGTCGGCGATGATCCGGCGATGATCGCGACCGCCGTCGCCGAGGCGCTCGATCGCACGGGCGGCGTGATCACGACCGGTGGCCTGGGGCCCACCGCCGACGATCTCACCAAGCCCGCCATCGCCGCGCTCTTCGGCCGCGGCATGCGGGTCGACCGGACGATCGTCGACTCGCTGCGCGACCGCTGGCGTGCCCGCGGCCTGCCGGGCGAGCTCCCGCGCAGCAACGAACAGCAGGCGCTCATCCCCGAGGGAGCGCGCATCCTCGTGAACCGGCACGGCAGCGCGCCGGGGATCTGGCTCGAGGACGACCGCGGCCGCTGGGTGGCGATGCTCCCCGGCGTGCCCCGCGAGATGCGAGGCATGCTGGGCGACGAGCTCATTCCGCTCCTCCGTGAGCGGGCGGGCGAGGCCACCGTGGTTCGGTCTAGGACGCTGCGCACGGCCGGCGTCGCCGAGTCCGCGCTCGCCGACCTGCTCGGCGACCTGGCAGGCGGGCCGCCGGGCTTCCCGCTCGCGTACATTCCGGCACCGGAAGGGGTGGATCTGCGGATCACGATCCGCGGGCGCACCGTCGCGGACTCCGATGTCGCGTTGAGCGACGCGGTGGCCCGCCTGCGAGACCGGGTGGGACGCTTCATCTACGGCGAGGACGAGGCCGACCTGGCGGGGATCGTGCTCGAGCGGGCGCGAACCCTCGGGGTGCGGATCGCCGTTGCCGAAAGCTGCACCGGCGGGCTTCTGGCTGCGCGTTTGACCGCCGTCCCCGGCGCCAGCGACGTATTCCTCGGCGGCATCGTGGCGTACGACGACACGGTCAAGCGAAACCTGCTTGGGGTAGGAGAAGACATGCTTCGTGCGCACGGTGCCGTGAGCGAGCCGGTGGCGAGCGCCATGGCCAGCGGAGTGAGGCGCGCGATCGGCGCCGAGATAGGGGTCGCGATCACGGGAATCGCCGGGCCGTCGGGCGGAACGCCGGAGAAGCCGGTGGGGACCGTGTTCATCGCGCTCGATGTGGGAAATGGCCCACGCGCGTGGCGGCGCCACTATCTGGGGGATCGCGACGAGATCAGGCGCCGGTCGGC
>CAYLPM010000579.1:0-9496 GCA_964385525.1 uncultured Gemmatimonadaceae bacterium | reverse complement strand
TAGGCACGGTTGAGCAGTGCGGCCGTGGGCGGACGAAGCGATTGGGATCCCGCGTCGACACCCAGCGAGATCTCCTCGAACCAGGCGCGCGCCGTGTCCCCGCCACCGAACGTGAGCGCGATGAGCGCCTCGTGCGACGTCTGCGCCTCGACGTCCCCCTGCGGCGCGCTGATGCTCACGTCGCCTCTGGTCACCTCGCGGAAGCGCAGGGTGTCCCCTGGGGTGCGTCGATAGGCCGGCGCCTCCTGCCCCTCCTGCGAGTGGGCCGGCGCGCCCCAGGCGACAACGATGAGAGCGGCAACGGTCATGGCCGAGCGGCGTCGGTGGGGCATCGGAACCTCGTGAGCCGTGAGCGGTCAGGCGAGCGCAGGCGAGCGCGGTCGGGGTGCGCAACGTTCTGCGGGGAAAGCTATTGGGAGATCGGGCGCAGGGACAGCGTCGGATACTCGGATGTTTAGCACGGCACCGCCAGCCTGGTGAGGACGCGCTCGACAGGGTGGTGTTGTGACAGCGCCACTGTTGACGGCTTCCGGGGCGCATCTACATTCGGAGCCTCCGCTGCGATTCGCGTCCGACCCCGGTGCGACCGGTGTGGCGCGACGCGAGGTAGCGCGGAGAGTGGTCACGCCTCTGCCTCCCGCATCACGAGGACACGTGCGCCGAGCAGTACGGTCACTGGCTGGTGCTGTCGTCCGTCGACTGTCACTGCGTGCGGCCTCCCGAGCCGCCGCGGCCACGGCTCTGCTCATCGCGTCCGGTTGTCTCGACGACGCGGCCGTCTCTCCCCATGACGAGACCGTCGGCCTCGCGATCAGCGCGCAGGTCATCGGCGGGCGGACCGTCGTGATCGAGGTCAACTACCGCCGCACCGTCGCCGGCGGCGATGGCGAGGAGCTCGCGCGACTCGCCTCGACTCCCGCGCGCGTCACGGTGCAGCCAGGAACGGTGCAGCAACGCGTGACGGTCGAGCTGACGCCCTGCCTCTCCGATCCGCGGCGCGTACGAGTCGGCGGTCGCGATGACACGTGTCCGCTCGTGGTCATCCTGCGGCTCCTCGACGACAATGACCAGGAAATCGACAGCGAACGCATCGAACCCGAGGCCCCCGCGCCCGGCGAGACGGTCACGCTGCCGACGGTCACCCTCCAGCAGCCCGTGCTGGTGCTCACGCCCTCGACACTCACCTTCGTTGCGGTCGAGGGCGGCGCGCTTCCCGACGATCAGCAGGTCGCGGTCACGAACGGCGGTGGCGGCTCGCTCGGCGAGCTGACGGTCACGGTCGAGGGTGGCGCCGCCGAGTGGCTCGACGCGTCCCTCGGCGAGGACGGAGCGTCGGTCCTCGTGCAGCCGACGACGACGGCGCTGGAGCCCGGACAGCACGCGGCGACGGTGCTCGTTCATGCGGCCGGCGCCGGGAGCAGCCCGGTCGCGGTGACCTTCGACGTGTCGCCGAAGCCGACGCACACTCTGACCATCACGGGTGCGGGAAGTGGCGTCGGCCGCGTCACCTCCGAGCCCGAGGGGATCGACTGCACGATCGCGGCGGGCGTCGCCAGCGGCGCGTGCTCGGCGAGCTTCGGCGAGGAGACGCTCGTGTTCCTGGATGCGTCGCCCGACGACGGCAGCGTGTTCGACGGGTGGAGCGGCGCGTGCGATGGCGAGGGCGGATGCGGTGTGACGATCACCGGCGCCCGCACGGTGGAAGCCGAGTTCGATCTCGAGCGGTGGGAGCTGACGGTGAGCGCGGCGGGGAACGGCGAGGGCACGGTGACGTCGCAGCCCGCCGGGATCGAATGCGAGATCCGGAGTGGAGAGACGAGTGGCGACTGCGCGGCCGACTTCGCGCACGGCACCGTGGTGGAGCTGAGGTTCAGCGCGCAGGAGGTCAGCGTCCTCGCCGGGTGGGAGGGAGCGTGCAGCGGCACCGGCATCTGCGCGGTGACGATGACCGGAGCGCGGCAGGTGACGGCGCGCGCGATGCAGCTCGTGAGCATCGACATCGGCGCGACCGGCGACGGCAGCGGGCGGGTGACGTCGGCGCCAGCGGGGATCGATTGCGCGGTCGTGGCGGGAGAGGTCGAAGGGCAGTGCTCGGAACACTTCCTGCCCGGTGTGGAGGTGACGCTGAGCGCGGGCGCCGCGGCCGGCAGCGAGTTCACCGGCTGGAGTGGCGCGTGTTCGGGATCGGGATCGTGCGCGATCGTCGTGGAGGAGTCCGTCGCGATCGGCGCCGCCTTCGAGCTCGTGCGTCACGAGCTCGTGGTGACGGGGGCAGGCAGCGGCTCCGGTTCGGTGGCGTCGACTCCCGAGGGGATCGACTGTCTGCTGGCCGAGGGGAGCTCCAGCGGCGCGTGCGCGGCTCCGTTCCTCGCGGGTACCGTGGTGACGCTCCGGGCGACCGCGTCGGGATCGAGTCAGTTCGCGGGATGGGGTGGCGCGTGCAGCGGCACCGGCGACTGCGCCGTGACGATGGATCAGGCACGCGCCGTGACCGCGACGTTCTCGCCGCCGCTGGCGCTGACCGTGGCCGGCATCGGCGACGGAAGCGGGACAGTCGGCAGCGATCCGGCTGGAATCGCCTGCGCGATCACCGCCGGCGATCACGAGGGTGCTTGCAGCGCGGAGTTCGAGCAGAACTCGACCGTGGTGCTCACCGCGGATGCGGGCCCGGACAGCGAGTTCGGCGGGTGGAGTGGTGCGTGCTCGGGCGATGATCCCAAGTGTCTCGTGACGATGAGTGAGGCTCGGTCGGTCACGGCGACGTTCACGCTCGTGCGGCACCCGCTCACGGTGGCCGGCAGCGGGCCCGGAAGCGGCCGCGTTGCCTCGGATCCGGCGGGGATCGACTGCACGTTCCAGTCGGGATCCCCGAGTGGATCGTGTGCCTCGCCATTCGCGCACGGGACATCGGTGACCCTGGTGCCATCGCCGCTCGCGAACAGCGTGTTCGTGGGGTGGTCCGGCGCGTGCAGCGGCACCGGTCCGACGTGCACGGTGAGCATGGTCGACGCGCGAACGGTCGGCGTGATCTTCGACCTGGTGTCGGTGCCACTCGTGGTGAATGGAGCGGGGACGGGTTCCGGCACCGTGATCTCCGACGTACCGGGCATCCGGTGCACGATCACCGAGGGCGTGCGGAGCGGTGAGTGCTCGGCGAGCTTCCCGCACGGCACGGTGGTGACGCTCACGCCGGAGCCGGCGAGCGGCAGCACTTTGACCGGCTGGAGCGGTGCGTGCTCGGGGACGGGCGACTGTACGGTGTCCATGACGCTCGCGCGTTCGGTGACGGCAACGTTCGAGCGCGTGGTGCACAAGCTGACGATCCACGGCGGCGGAAACGGAAACGGCACCGTGACGTCAGCCGATGGCGCGATCGCGTGCGTGATCCATCTCGGCACGGTGAAGGAAGGTGCTTGCTCGGCCGAGTACGCGCATGGCACCATCGTCGAGCTCGAGGCCGAGTTCTACTACTACGAGAACGAGTTCACCGGCTGGAGCGGCGCGTGCACGGGCACCGATTCGGGAACGTGCTCGATCACGATGTCGCAGGACCAGGAGGTGACGGCGTCGTTCGACCTGGAAGCGCGAGTGATCGTGGAGGGCGTCGGCGATGGCGAAGGTCACGTCAAGTCCGAGCCCGGAGCCATCGACTGCGCCTACAACTCCGAGGGTGGCCCTCGAGTCTGCGAGGACGAGTTCGCGGGCGGCACGGTCGTCACGCTCACGGCAACGGCTCCCGAGGGGAACATCTTCCGAGGGTGGGACGGAGACTGCGAGGACTCGGAGCCGACGTGCACTCTCACGGTCGACGGCCAGAAGCAGGTGACGGCCTCCTTCGCGCCGACCTCGCGCTTCGTGAGCGTGGGCATTTTCGGCAACGGTGGTGGATCCGTGGTATCGTCACCGGCCGGCATCGATTGCACGGGCTCGGGCGGCTCGACGGACGGGGCGTGCTTCTGGCATTTCCCGGCGGAGAGTCAGGTGGTGCTGACGGCGACGCCGAATGCGTCGAGCGTCTTCGCCGGCTGGACCCAGGGATGTCCGGCCGCCGAGAGCGTCTGCACGCTGTCCATGAATCAGAGCCACTTCGTGTCGGCTGTCTTCGAGCCGAAGCAGATGCTCAGCCTGAGTCTCGCCGGGAACGGATCCGGTCGCGTGACGTCCTCGCCGGCCGGGATCGACTGCGCCATTCTCAACGGGAAGCCGGACAATCCGTGCATCGCCGGATTCACCTCGGGCACGCAGGTCACGTTGACGGCGCTGCGGGAGAGCGGCAGCACGCATCGCTGGGATGGCATCTGCAAGGCGTTCGGAACCGCGGACACCTGTACGATCACGATGAATCAGGCGCAGTACGCGGTCGCGGTGTTCGAGCGCTCGTTCACGCTCACGGTCACGGGATCGAACGGAGGTTCGGGCCGGATCCGGAGCCAGCCGGGATTGTCACCTGTCATCGATTGTCTGTACACCGACGGCGTGGAGCTTGGGCAATGCGCGGCCACGTTCGACGTGGGGACCCTGGTGGAACTCCGGACGGAGGTGGAGCTCGGGGACGGCAGCGTCTTCGGTGGCTGGTCGGGAGCCTGCTCCGGCACCACCCAGCCGTGCGTCCTGCCGGGCGCCATCGGCGGCCCGGTGACCGTGGACGCGCGGTTCGACTTCGATGAATGCGCTCTTCTCGTGCCACTCGCGATTCCCGCGACCGTCTCGGGCAGCATCGATGACGACGATTGCCGGGAGAACGTGGGGATCCATCGCGATGGCTACGCGATCTCGCCGACGACCCAGCAGTTGTTCGAGGTCGTGTCGGGGTCATCGGGGATGCCGTCCGAGCTCCGCCTGCGACTTGGCGATGGCGGCTTCTGGTTCTCCCGAAGCTCGTTCGGCGGCTCGCATCGGGTGCTCGCCCCCGCCGGCACGATGATCGCCGACGTGCTGAACACCACGCCGAACGACTTCGGATCTTATGTGCTGATCACGCGCGCGACTGCGACCGGTGGCTGCCTCAGTCCCGTGATCCGGACGACGTTCGGGGTTTCGGCGGACTTCGCGCTGGCGTCCGGCGACTGTTCCTACATCGCGAGCACCCGGCCGACCGGCGCCGGTTCACCGTCGGACCGCGTCACGATCTACGTGCCGGCTGGCAGAACGTTCAAGGTGACGGTCACCTCGACGGATGGGAAGTTCGAGCCCCTGATCGAGCTCAGGCCGGGCTTCGACGACGCGAAGTGGGATGGCGCGCTCATCGGGACGACGGCCGATCACTCGGGCGGCACGACGGCGTCGCTGACGCGCGTCGGCGGCGGATACATGCAGGTGTGGATCACGAGTCGTGCGCTTGGCGGCATCGGACCGTACAGGATCACGATCGATCCGAGCAGCAGTGCCGCGATCGCGTCGACGGAATCGAGTGTCGATGCCAGTCGGTCGGTGGGATCCTCCGGCCCGTCCACATCGGTGTTGTCGGGTGGCGGCGGGGGATCGTCTACTCTTCTACCACCACACTGACCGCCACGTGTACTCGGGGTGGCGGCGGGGGATCGTCTACTCCTCTACCACCACCCTGACCTCCACCACTTCCCCTCGGCCGGACACGGCGCGGATCACGTGCTCGCCGCTCGTCGGCGTCCACCGCTCCGACGACTGAAGCTCGCCGTCCACGTACCAGCGCACCCGCTCCGCGCCCGGGCCCATCGCCCGCAGCGCGATCGTCGCGAACTTCGGATCGACGCCGGACGGCACCGAGTACCGATCGCCGTCGAGGGGCGAGATGATGCGGAAGCGCGCCTGCCGCGGCTCGGCGAGCGTCGACGCTGTCGCCGGCGCCGTGGCCGCCGCGTTCACCGCAGCACCGATCGGAGCCCCTGCCGCCATCGCGCGTGTCTCCGCTGGCGCGCGTGACGCCGCAACGCCCGTCCCCGGCCCGTCGCCGTCTGCCAGCGCCACCGTCACGCCGCTCCGGCTCTGCTCTGCCCACTCCGCGTACTCCGACGGCAGCGAGACCCGTCCGCCGCGCTCCCAGTCGTCCTCGGCCGACGGCTGGCTGCCGGGCGCGAACCACTCCGTCAACTGCGCGCACTCGGCCGTCGCGCTCAGGCCGGACAGCCGGCAGACCGGCGCCGCCACCGCGCCCGCTTCGGCGGGAGTCGTGAGCACGCCCGGCGCCGTGCGGCGCGCCGTGGCCATCACGGCCCGATGCAGCAGCGGGCCGGCACCCGTCACGCCGCTGACCCCCTCCATCGGCCGGCCCCCGAAGTCGCCGACCCACACCGCGACAGTGAAGCCGCGCGTCGTGGCCACGGCCCAGTTGTCGGTGTAGTGCCGGCTGGTACCGGTCTTGACCGCGACCGGGAACGGGAAGTCGAAGGGCGTCGCCGGACCGAATCCGGGGATGCGCGCGGCGGGGTCGCGCAGGATGTCGAGCACGATCGCGCTCGCGACGGACGAGATGATGCGTCGCGGCTCCGTGCGGACGTTGGCGCCGCGGCCGGAGTTTCGGGACCGCCCCGACGACGCGCCGGCCACCTCGGCGGCCGCCGCGCCCGGGACCAGCCGCCACGTCCACGGCCGCCACTCGCCGCCGTTCGCGAGCGCACGATATCCGTTCGCGAGCTCGATCAACGTGACGTCGCCGTTCCCGAGCGCGAGGCCGACGCCATAGTGCTCGGCCTCGCGCTCGAGGGACTCGAACCCGGCGAGCCGCAGCGTGTGCAGCAGACTCTCGGTGCCCAGCTTCGACGCGAGCTCGACGGCGGGGACGTTGTACGAGCTGGCAAGCGCTTCCCGCGCGCGTACCGGTCCGCGGAAGCGCCGGTCGTAGTTGCGCGGACGATAGGGACCGGTCGACGTCGCGTACGTGCGAGGAATGTCGGGCAGCACGCTCGCCGCCGTGTATCCGCGGTCGAGCGCCAGCCCGTACAGGAACGGCTTGAGCGCCGATCCCGGCTGCCGCGGCGAGACGACCATGTCGGTCTGCCCGTCGTTCGCGGCCCAGAAGTCGGGTGACCCGACCCACGCGAGGATCTCGCCGCTCACGTTGTCGAGCACGACGACCGCCGCGTGCCGTACACCGCGATCGCGCAGCACGTCCACCGTGTGGCGCACCTCGGCCTCGAGCGCCGTCTGGAGCGAGAGGTCGAGCGACGTGCGGAGCGTCGCCGTGTCGGCGCCCGCCCACCCGATCACGCGCGTGGTGAAGTGTGGCGCGAGAAACGGCGACTCCCGGTGCGTCGCGACGAGCGGTTCCTCGCGCGCGCGCGCCACGTCGACCGACGACGCGTAGCCGAGCCGCCGCATCCGTGCCAGGCCGACGAGGCGCCGGCCGCGGGCGCCGCCGGGTGATGTGAGCGGATTGTCCCGCGACGGCGCGTGCGCGAGCCCGGCGAGCATCGCCGCCTGACCCACGCTCACGTCGGATGCGGACCCGCCGAAGTACAGCGCGCTCGCCGCTCCCACGCCGACCGTTGCCTGCCCGAGATGCACGCGGTTGAGGTACTGCTCCATGATCTGCGGCTTGCCGAGGTGATACTCCAGCCGCAGCGCCCACAGCGCCTGTCCGAACTTGCCGCTCCAGTTCCGCTTGCCCGACCGCAGCAGCCGGGTGAGCTGCATCGTTATCGTCGATGCGCCGGAGACGACTCGACCCGCGCGCAGATTGTCGCGCGCTGCGCGCAATGCGGCGACGACATCCACGCCGCCGTGTTCCCAGAAGCGCCGGTCCTCGACCGCGACGAACGCGTTGATCAGGTCCGCGTCGATGCGGTCGTACGGCACCCATCGCTCGCGGCTTCCATCGGGCGTACGAGTGGATCGCAGCGGCACCCCGTTCCGATCCTCGATCGTCACCGCGCCGCCCTGGTCGCGACCGGTGAGGTCGAGCGACGGGGGCACCATGATCCAGACGACCAGAACGGCCGTCGGGATGAGGAGCGCCACGAGCGCGGCGAGGAGGACGCGGAGTCTACGGCGCATTGGTAGAACCAGAAAGGAGTACTGCGTGCTGCGTACTGCTTGAACAAGGGAAGGTGAAATGCGCCGACGCGGCGGCACAGGCGCCCAGAGCCTGCTGCAATTCAAGCAGTACGCAGCACGCAGCACTCATCGTCTGTCCCGTCATGGCGTACGCCCCCTGACCACGAATACTCCCCCGTCGCTCCTCCCATTCACGCCGGGGTTGTACATCTCCTCGGCGTGCGCGGGCGGCTTGATGAACGTGCCCGGCGTCGTCGCGCGCGCGACGTACGTCGCGCTGTAGGTGCCGGCCCAGAGAATCGTCGCCGAATAGACGACGCGATCGTCGCGGATCTCGCGGTGATCGAAGGGCGACCACCAGCCGGAATCCCAGCGGCCGTACGACCAGCTCGCGTTCTCGGCCTCGCGCTGCTCCCCTTCGGGCGGATCCGCGGGCTGCCCCGCGCCCGGCCCCGGCAGATTGGTCGCCGTGCGGAGACTCAGGTCCACCGCCTCGAGCCCGGCCGGCAGCGCGTCATCCAGAACGACGAAGTGGCGCGTCGCGGGCACCGTCACGCGCAGGCGAACGCGCACCAGCTCACCTTCGGTGATGCTCGTGATCGGCTCGCCGCTCTCGAAGCGCTCGTACCACCGCTCCACCCGAATGCCGCGATCCTCCGGGGTCACCGGCGCCTTCGTTGGGACTTCCGTGACGGTGAGGTAATAGAACACGGGTCCGTCGCCCGCTCCCGCATCGAGCGCGAGACGCAGCGCCTTGCCGCCGCGAACGTCCGCGAGCAGACCAGTGAGCGCGATGCTCGAGTCGCGGACGGATCCGCCGCCGACGCGACTGCCCCGGAGTACCACCCGGTTGCCCGCGCGCACGTGGACCGTGCGCTCGCCCTGTGCCCGCTGGTGGCGATCGAACGCCGCCAGCGCACGGACCGCCGAACCGAAGTCCTGCGTGTTCCACATCCAGCCCGCGGCGTCCGCCCGGCCTTGCTGGGCCAGCGATTCGACGAGGGGCCCGACGAGCGCGTGCGCCGGATCCACCGCCAGCGTGGCCGTCAGGATCCGCGCGAGCGGCCGCATGCGCGACTCGAAGTAGAAGCTCGCGCGCGCCGAATCGGGGAGCACCGCGCGGCGTCCTTCGACGCGTAGGAGCGCCCACGTGGACTCGAGCAGCTGACGCGCCGCGGCCGATTGGCCGCGCCGCGCGAGGATCTCCGCGAGCCGCGCGCGATCCTCCACGGTGAGCTGGGCGGCGCCCCGCAGCAGCTCGTTCTCCGCGGCCACTTCCGGGCGCCCGAGCCGGCTGAGGAAGTCCACGGCCGCCACCTGGTCGCGGAGCTGCATCTCGCGCCGCGTGTACCACGACGCCACCGGTGTGAAGCGCACGGCCGACGCGCCGCGCAGATCGAGCAGCACGTAGGCCGCGATCCGCTCGAGCACGAGCGAGTCCACCGGCACGCCGACCTCGCGCGCGTCGAGCATGACCATGCCCGCGTACGTACTCAACCACGCGCTGCTCCAGTCGCTCGACGAC
>CAYLPM010000578.1:0-5699 GCA_964385525.1 uncultured Gemmatimonadaceae bacterium | reverse complement strand
ACCTGTACGTCGTGATGGTCATGTTCATGCGACCGCGTCCGGTAGACGCGGTGCCCATCGGCGGCGGCTGGCTCACCCGCGGCGTGATCATCACCTGTGCCGTGCTCATCCTCGCTCTGGGGATCTACCCGCAGCCGCTCCGGAACGCGGCCCGCGCCGGTAACGAAGCGGCGGCGCGGCGCGCCAGCGCCGTTGGCGCCGCGACCCTCGCCCCGGCGCCCGCCTCCATGTCTCGCTAGGCGGTGCGCGTCGGCCCGTCCGCCGCCATCGCCCCGCCATCCCGATGACGATCCCCCCAGGCATCTTCCGGCAGTACGACATCCGCGGCATCGTCGGCGAGGACCTGCATCCCGCCACGGCGACCGCGATCGGCGGTGCCTACGCCGCACTGCTCGCCGAGCGTGGGATCGCGGGCGCGGTCGCCGTGGGTCGCGACAATCGGCCGTCGGGCAGGGGCCTGCGGGATGCGCTCGTGAGCGGGCTCACCGGCGCCGGAGTCGATGTCGTCGATATCGGCGAGGTGCCCACGCCGCTGCTCTACTGGAGCCTCCACCACGTCGACGTCGTCGGCGGCATCCAGATCACCGGCTCGCACAATCCTCCGGAGTACAACGGCTTCAAGCTCTCCCTGGGCACCGCGTCGCTGCACGGGGCGGACATTCAGCGCCTTCGCGCGCTCGCCTCCACCGGGCGCACAGCCACCGGGAAGGGAAGCGTCCGGCATGTGGCCGTGATCGATCGCTACATCGACGATGTCGTCGCCCGCATCGGTCCGATTTCCCGCCCGCTGCACGTGGTCGTGGATTGCGGGAACGGCGCCGGCGCGCTCGTCGCGCCGCGACTGTTCGAGCGCCTCGGCGTCCGGATGCACGGCCTCCACTGCGAGAGCGATGGGACGTTCCCCAACCACCACCCCGATCCGACCGTCGTCGAGAACCTGCAGGACGTGATCGCGGCGGTGCGCGCCGAGGGCGCCGATGCCGGCATCGCGTTCGACGGCGACGCCGATCGCCTCGGTGTGATCGATGAGAACGGGGAGATCATCTGGGGCGACCACGTGCTCATCCTGTACGCGCGCGATGTGCTCGCCCGCACCGGCACGGGGCAGCCGATCATCTTCGACGTGAAGTGCTCGCAGGCGCTGCCACACGCGGTGAGCGCGGCCGGCGGCCGCCCCGTCATGTGGAAGACGGGCCACTCGCTGATCAAGGACAAGATGCGCGAGCTCGACGCCCCGCTCGCAGGCGAGATGTCGGGGCACATGTTCTTCGCCGAGGGATTCTACGGGCACGACGACGCGCTCTATGGCGCCGCGCGCCTGCTCCGCATCATCGCCGACGACGGACGGGGGATCGCCGAACAGCTCGCCGACGTGCCGAAATTCGTCTCGACGCCCGAGCTGCGCGTGGACTGTCCGGACGACCGGAAGTTCGAAATCGTCTCGCGCGCGGTCGAGCATTTCCGGCGAACGCACGACGTGATCGACGTGGATGGCGCGCGCGTCCTGTTCGGGGATGGCTGGGGGCTCGTGCGAGCCTCCAACACGCAACCGATTCTCGTCCTGCGCTACGAGGCGCGCTCGCAGGAGCAGCTCGACGCCATCCGCGGCGAGTTCGAGCAGTGGCTGCGCGCTCAGGGCATGCAGGTCTGAGCGTGCGATCCCGGCGGTGGCTGATCGCCGCGCTCGCCGCCGTCGCCCTCCTGCTGCTGGTGGGGCGCGCGGCCGCGACGCTCTACACCGATTACCTCTGGTACGCGTCGATGGACGCGGCCGCCCTCTGGCGCGCGCGCACGGCGACCACGATTGCCCTCCGCTTGCTCTCCGCACTCCTCGGTGGCGCCTTCGTCTTCGTCAACCTGTGGGCGGTGCGCCAGTCCGTCATCGCGCTCGTCCTCCCGCGCCGCGTGGCCAATCTGGAGATCGGCGAAGAAGTCCCGGGACGCTACCTCCTCATCGCCGTTCTCGCGCTCTCGATCGTCTTCGGCGCCCTGCTCAGCATTCCGCAGGACAACTGGATGGCCGCCGAGCTGGTGCGACACGGGCTCCCTTTCGGCGAGACCGATCCCTTCGCCCAACACGACCTCGGATTCTTCGTCTACTGGCTTCCCTTCGAGCTCTCGCTGTTCTACTGGGCGCTGTTCACGGCGCTGCTCGTGACGGCACTCGTCGTCTTCCTCTACGCGCTCACGCCGAGCCTGAAGTGGGAGCGCGGCTCCCTGTACGTCTCGACGTACGTGCGCCGCCATCTGACCGTCCTTGCCGCGCTTCTCCTGCTCACGCTCGCCTGGAGCTATCGTCTCGATGCCTACGAGGTCCTGCTCCGGGGGAGCGGCGTCAACGGCGTCTTCATTGCGATCGATCACAGCGTCTCGATCCCGGCGAACTGGGGGCTGGCGGTGTTCACCATGTGCGCGGCGCTGCTCGTGCTCCTGGCCGGCTGGGCCGGCCAGGTCCGCGTCGCCTTCGCCGCCGTCACGGCCGTGCTCGTCCTCTCGGTGGTGCTGCGGCAGGTGACGCCGACGCTGGTCCGGCGCTTCGCCGCGCCAGGCGACCCGGCGGCCCGCGAGCGCCCCTACATAGCGACCCGCGGCGGATACACCCGGCAGGCATTCGCCGTGTCCCGGATCGTGCCGACCGAGATGTTCGTCGGCTTCGACTCGCTCGCCACCGCCGCCTATGGGGTGCCGATCTGGGATCCTCGCGCGATCACGCGCGCGGTGGCACGCACGCCTGCCACCGCCGACTCGACGGCCGTGATCGGGTGGCGGGGGAGCGACAACGGACTGCTGGCTGTGGTCCCCGAGCGTCCCGCCGCCACTGATCCAGCGACGCCGAGTCCGTGGCCCGTGGTGCGCGCGCTGACCATCCTCGCCGATGCCCGCGGCGGCATCGTCCGCGCCAACGAGGATGGCCTCGCGTCGCAGGAGGACGCGGCCGTCTTGCCCGTGCTCGTGCACCCGGACGCCGGCGAACAGATGCTGCTGGCGGATTCAGCCGGGACGTTCCCCGCTCCCGCGATCGAAGGGGGATGGCGGCGCCTCGCCTACGCCTGGGCGCTGCAGGACTTTCGACTGCTCGTGGGCGATCTGCCGTTCCCCAATCCGCGCCTCCTCATGCGACGCGAGGTCAGGGAGCGCGTGCGGACCCTTGCGCCCTTCTTCGAGCAGGGCAGCTCGCTGTTTCCGGTCGTGCACGCGGACACGCTGTTCTGGATGCTGGAGCTGCATTCGTCGTCGTCGTTCTACCCACTGAGCGATCCGATCCGCGTGGCCGGGGCCGATCGGCGGTACTTTCAGCACACCGCCACGGCGATCGTGAACGCGACGACGGGGATGGTCATGCTGGTCCCGGCCGAAACGCTGGACCCGGTCGCGCGCTCGTGGCATCGACGCTTCCCGACGCTCTTCACCTCGCCGGAGCAGATCCCACCGCCGCTCCTCGCGGCTCGGCCGCCGGCGGTCGACGCCGCGCGGGCGCAGGCCGCCGCGTTCGCGCGCGCCGGCACGCGCGCCGAGCCGCTGCCGCGCCGGCAGATTCCGTGGGACTTCGGGGCCGACAGCGCGTTCGCGGGCGAGCCCGAGGTACTCTTTGCGCTGCCGGACGACGGTCCGCTCTTCTGGACCGTCCCGGTGCTCGGCGCGGACGAGAGTATCGTCGGCGTCGTCGCCGCGACCGGCGGCCGCTCGCCGCGGACCCTCTGGCGACCGCTCGAGGACTCGGCGCTGCGCTGGACCACGGCGCTCGAGCAGCTCCGTCGTGTCGCCGACACGGCCACCGCCTCCGATCGCGACGGGCCACTCGTCCTCGGCCGCGTGCGGACCGTCGCGTATCGCGATGAGCTCGCGCTGGTGCAGCCTGTGTACACGGCACGCGCGCGCGGCGTGCCCGTTCACCTCGGCGTCGCCGCGGTCGTCGGCGGCCAGACCCGCGTCGCGCCGACGCTGGCCGCCCTCGCCGGCATGACCCTCGCGCCAGTCCCGATCGATGCGACGCCCGTCGAGTTCCGCGTGCGGGTGGAGGCGCTCTATGAATCGATGCGCGGCGCCATGCGTCGAGGCGACTGGCAGAGCTTCGGCGCCGCCTATGACTCGCTCGGCACGCTCCTCGGCCGGCCACCGCAATGATCGCGATCTCGACCCGCTGGCGAGCACGAGGTGCCAATGGTCGATAGCCGGCGCTCCACCGCGATCATCGCCCTCGGCGGGAATGCACTCTCGCCCGCGGGTGAGCGCGCCGACATCCACGACCAGTTCCACTACACGCGGCAGAGCCTCGGCCCGATCGTGGATCTGGCGCTCGAGGGGTGGAACCTCTGCATCGTCCACGGCAATGGCCCGCAGGTCGGCGACGCGCTCGTGCGCAACGAGGTCGCGCGGCACGAGGCCCCGCTGCTGCCGCTCGGCGTGCTCGTCGCCGCAACGGCAGGGTGGATCGGCTACATGGTCCAGCAGTCGCTCGAGAACGCCCTGCGGCGCGCGCGAAGCGATCGAACGGTTGCGACCCTGATCACGCAGGTCCACATCGCGCCCGACGACCCCGCGCTGAGGAATCCGACGAAGTTCATTGGCCACGAGATCCCGCCCGCCCGTGCGGAGGAGCTGATCGCCGAGGGACAGGCGATCAAGCCCGACGGCCGCGGGCGCATGCGCCGCGTCGTGGCGAGCCCGCGCCCGATCGCGGTGCACGAGCTGGCGACCATACGCCACCTCGTCGCGAACGGGACGATCGTGATCGCCTGCGGCGGTGGCGGCGCCCCGATCTTCTGGGACTCGACCCTCCAGGGGTGGGAGGGTGTGGACGCCGTCGTGGACAAGGACCTCGCGGCGGCGGTCCTCGCGCGCGATCTTGGGGCCGAGCTCCTGCTCATCCTCACCGACGTCGATGCCGTCTACGCCGACTGGGGGCAGCCCACGCAGCGCGCGTTGCCGCGTCTGGCGATCAGCCAGGCCGAGGCGATGGATCGCGCGGGCGCGTTCGGCGAGGGAAGCATGGCGCCCAAGATCCGCGCCGCGATCGATTTCGTGCGCCGCAGCGGCGGACGTGCCATCATCACCGAGCTGCGACGGGGCCGCGATGCGGTCGCCGGCCGGGCCGGAACGACCATCACCGGGGAGAGTTCGTGAACATCCACGAGTATCAGGCAAAGGAAATCTTCCGCGCCCACGGGATCCCGATCCCGCCGGGCGAGATCGCGACCACGCCCGAGGACGCCGAGGAGCTCGCGCGCCAGTTCGGTTCGACCGTCGTCGTGAAGGCGCAGGTCCATGCCGGCGGCCGCGGCAAGGCGGGCGGCGTCAAGCTCGCGAAGTCGCCGGGCGACGCCCGCGAGACCGCCTCGCGCATCCTGGGCATGGAGATCAAGGGCCTCACCGTCGAGAAGGTGCTCGTCACCCCGGCGGAGGACATCGCCACGGAAGCCTACGTCGGGATCATCATCGATCGCGCCTCCAAGCGGCCGGTGTTCATGGTGTCGCCCGCGGGCGGCATCGACATCGAGGAAGTGGCGGCCACGACGCCCGAGAAGATCCTCCGCATCCCGGTCGACCCGCGCTACGGCGTGCTACCGTTTCAGGCCATGCGCATGGCGTTCTTCCTTTACGACGACATGAAGCAGGTGCGGATGGCGGCGCGCATCATGACGCAGCTCTACGAGGCGTTCGTGGAGAGCGGTGCCTCGCTCGCCGAGATCAACCCGCTC
>CAYLPM010000577.1:0-2696 GCA_964385525.1 uncultured Gemmatimonadaceae bacterium | reverse complement strand
CGCCAACGACCGTGTACCACGTGGTCGTCGCCGTATCCGTCGCGGTGCCGAACCGGAGTCGCTTGCCGAGCGGATCCGGGTCGGGCCAGAATCGTTCGGCGAGCGTTTCGTTGACGACGACGACGCGAACGGTGTCGCGATACTCCTGCTGCGTGAACATCCGCCCGCGTCGGAGCGGGATGCGCATGACCTCGAGGTACCCGGGGGTCACCGAGCGCCAGGCGATCGACGGCTCCTGGCCGAGCTGGAGCGCGTGCCCTTCGGGCACCGCGATCGAGCTGTTGCTGCTCCCGCTCAGCGGCGCGTTGTTGATCGCCGCCGCGGCGATCACGCCCGGGATCGCTCCGACCTCGTCGAGCACGCGCTCGAAGTACCCGCGGCGTGGCGGGATCGAGTCGTAACGGGCGCTGGTGAGCGCGAGGCGCATGGCGAGCACGCCGCTCGTGTCGAATCCGGGGTCGACGGTCTGAATGCGGAGAAAACTGCGAATCATCAGGGTGGCGCCGACGAGGAGGATCATCGAGAGCGCCACCTCGGCTACGACGACTCCGCTCCGCATGCGCTGGCGCCGGCGCCCGGCGCTCGTGCCGCGCCCGCTCTCGCGCAGAGTCTCCTGCAGATCGGGGCGCGAGGCCTGGAACGCGGGCCAGGTGCCCACCAGAATGCCGCTGCCGACCGCAACCAGCGCGATGAACGCGAGGACCGTGCGGTCGACGTCGAAGATCATCCAGAACGGGAGATCGACCAGA
Source organism: uncultured Gemmatimonadaceae bacterium (assembly GCA_964385525.1). Taxonomy (GTDB): domain Bacteria; phylum Gemmatimonadota; class Gemmatimonadetes; order Gemmatimonadales; family Gemmatimonadaceae; genus DATKCV01. The sequence continues at coordinate 1,947 of CAYLPM010000577.1, read as the reverse complement.
ATGTTCGCCGTGATGGCCTCGAGCCCCGCGTAGGCCACACCGACCCCGAGCACCGCGCCGGCGATCCCGATCAGGACGCTCTCCGTCAGCAGCTGCCGCACGATGCGCAGGCGTGCCGCGCCGAGCGCGCTGCGGATCACGATCTCGCGCTGCCGCTCGGCGGCGCGCGCGAGCAGGAGATTCGTGATGTTCGCGCAGGCGATCAGCAGCACGAACGTCACCGCGCCCATCATGAGGAGCACCACCGTCTTCACATCGCCGAGCTCGTGCTCGCGCAGCGGCACGACGCTCACCGTCCATCCCGTGTTGGACTGCGGATACTCCTGCTCGAGGCGGCTGGCGATCCCGACCAGCTCCGTCCGGGCCTGCTGCACTGAGACGCCATCGTGGAGTCGGGCGACCGCGTCGAGATAGTGCGAGCCGCGATTGGCCGTCGGGTCGAGCGCGAGCGGCGTCCACAGCTCGGCGATCTCCGGAAACGCGAAGCGCTCCGGCATCACGCCGATCACCGTGTGGGGCCGGCCATCGAGCAGGACGGTGCGGCCACGCACCTCGGGATCACCGCCGAAGCGACGCTGCCAGAGTCCGTGCCCGAGGAGCACGACGCGATCGCCGCCCGGGCGATCCTCGTCCTCCGTGAAATCGCGTCCGATCAGTGGCGCGATGCCGAGGAGGCGGAACATTGACGCCGATACCGACGCCCCGGTGACGTTTTCCGCCTCACCACCGAACGAGAGATTGTGCGATCGGTCGGAGAAGGCACCGGCACCGGAAAACGACCGCGCCTGCTCGCGCCAGTCGTGAAAGTTCGGATACGTGACCTCGTTCTGGGTCCAGCCTCGCGACGGGTTTTCGTCGCGAAGCGCGACCAGAGTGCCGGGATCCTCGTACGGGAACGGCCGCAGCAGCAGGGCATTGACGGCGCTGAAGATCGTCGCCGTGGCACCGATGCCGAGTGCCATCGAGATGACGGCGATCAGGGTCGTGACGGGCGTGCGGAGGAGGGTCCGCGCCGCGTAGCGCACGTCCTGCAGCAGCGTGTCCATGGCGCGTTCCCGTGGCGGCGCATCGCGCGTCCCCGGCGGCGATGCCACCGGCGACGGCGCTCGCTGCCGGATGGGGGATGAAAGCGGCCCGCCGAGTGGCGGGCCGTCTCGTGATCAGGCGGCGGTGTGGCGCTTCTCTTCGACGACGCGGCCGTCGAAGAGGTGAATCGACCGTTCCGCGTGCGCGGCATAGCGCGGGTCGTGCGTGACCATGATGATCGTCGCCCCCGCGCCGTGCAGCTCGCGCAGCAGCTCCATCACGGCCTCGCCGTTCACCGAGTCGAGGTTCCCCGTCGGCTCGTCCGCGAGCAGGAGGAGCGGCTCACCCGCCACGGCGCGTGCGACGGCCACTCGCTGCTGCTGGCCGCCCGAGAGCTGCGACGGATAGTGCTTGGTGCGGTGCGCCATCCCGACCTTCTCGAGCGCCTCGGTGACGCGGCGCTTGCGCTCGGACGAGTCCATGCCGCGGTACGTGAGCGGGAGCTCGACGTTCTCGTAGACGGTCAGGTCGCCGATCAGGTTGAACGCCTGGAAGATGAACCCGATCTCGCGGTTGCGCAGCTTGCTCCGCTCGCGGAGCGACAGGTCCTCGACCGGCTCCCCTTTCAGCCGGTATTGACCGTCGGTCGGCGAGTCCAGCAGCCCGGCAATCGCCAGCAGCGTCGACTTGCCGCACCCGGACGGCCCGCCGATCGAGACGAACTCGCCGCGGTGGACGTCGAGATCGATTCCCGACAGCGCGTGCGTCTCCACGTCCTCGGTCAGAAACACCTTGCTGAGATTTCGCATCGAAATCAGCGGCTGCATACGCGAACTCCGCAATGTTCAAGGAGTGGGCAGTTGGGATTCGAATGGGGTTCGTCCGCGATATCGATATCCAGCGCCGACCGACGCTCGGCCG
>CAYLPM010000576.1:0-1729 GCA_964385525.1 uncultured Gemmatimonadaceae bacterium | reverse complement strand
TAAAGAGAACGCTTGCCGCCCGGTGTTCCGCAGTAGCTTACTGCTGGCACGCTGGCCCGCTGGAGGCTCGAGGCTTGGATCCCCCCGGCCCGCCCCGGGACCCTGCTCTTCGGCAGGCGCGTTCAGCCCAAGCATTTCGCGGAGTTCCGCGGCTATTTCTCGCCCGTCGGCAACGGCTTCTTCAACTCGCGATGATCCCTGACGAAACGATCGATCGCATCCGCGAGTCCGCCGACATCGTGCAGATAATCGGCGAGCACGTGCCACTGCGGCGGATGGGGAGCGACTTCCGCGGACCGTGTCCGTTTCATCAGGGGACCCACCGGAACTTTTCCGTCTCGACGAAGAAGCGGATCTACTACTGCTTCGTGTGCCACGAGGGCGGAGACGTCTTCAGCTTTCTGCAGAAGCGGCTCGGGCTCGACTGGCCCTCGGCGGTCCGGCTCGCCGCGGAGAAGACGGGGATCGAGATTCGCGAGATCGAGTCGCGGCGCGAGGGCCCGGACCCGCGCGAGCCCATCTGGGAGGTGAACGCCGCCGCGGCCGAGTACTTCGAGCGGATGCTCTGGGACGGCGAGGCGGGCGCTCCCGCGCGCGAGTACCTCGAGAGCCGCCACATCGGGCGGGATCTCGCGCGAAAGTTCGGGCTGGGCTTCGCCCCGCGTGAGATCGGTCTCATGCGAACGCACCTCGGCACGCTCGGCTACGACGACGCTCTGCTCCTCGAGGCGGGGCTGATGGTGCGGCCCGAGGAAGCAGTCGAACCACGGCCCCGCTTCCGCGGCCGGCTGATCTTCCCCATTCTGGACGTGATGGGACGACACGTGGGGTTCGGCGGGCGTGTCATCGGCCAGGGAGAGCCCAAGTATCTCAACTCACCGGAGTCGCCCGTATTCTCGAAGGGCAAGCTGCTCTACGGCCTGAGCTGGGCACGCAACGCGATCCGCCGCGAAGACCGCGCGCTCGTCGTCGAAGGCTACTTCGACGTCGTCCGGCTCGTGGCCGCCGGCGTCGAATCCGTCATCGCGCCGCTCGGCACCGCGCTCACCGAGGACCAGGCCGCGCTGCTCGCGCGCTACACGAAGAACGTCTATCTCCTCTACGACAGCGACAAGGCCGGACAGCGCGCCACCTTCCGCGCCGCGGATGCGCTCCTCGGCCAGCGCGCGACCGTGCAGGTCGTGACGTTGCCGGCGGGCGAGGATCCCGACACGTTCGTCGACGAGCACGGCGCCAGCGGACTGGAGGCACAGCTCGGCGATGCGATCGACGTGTTCGAGCGGAAGGTGCAGATTCTCGAGCGGGCGGGGTGGTTCGCCGACCTCCGCCGGCGGCGCCGGGCGATCGATCATCTCCTGCCGACGATTCGCGCCGCGGCGGATCCGGTGACGCGCGACCTCTATCTCGCGCGCGCGAGCGAAGTCTCGGGGGTGGCGAAGGAGGTCCTCGCGCGGGAGCTCGGCGTCGCCGGTGGACGAGCGACACCGGCCGGTGACGTGGCCACCGCGCCGCCGACCGCTCCGGGCCCGCAACCGACCAGCCGGCGCGACGACGAGCGACGGACGGGCGACCGCCGTGCGGCACCCGCCGTTCGCGGGGCCGGCGCCGAGCGCGAGCTCGTCCGTGCGATGCTGCATCGGCGCGGCGAGATCGACGCGATCGGCGAGCGCGTTGGGCCGGAGATGTTTCGCGATCGCCGATATCGCAGCATCTTCGCGGCACTCCTCGA
>CAYLPM010000575.1:0-6082 GCA_964385525.1 uncultured Gemmatimonadaceae bacterium | reverse complement strand
CGCAGCAAGGCGAGCTCGTGCTCGAGGCGCAGGTCGCCTACGACGCGATCGTCGGCGTTGACTCGAGGAACGGCATGCCGCTCGTCGCGCCCGGCGACGCCGAGGGATCGTGGCTCGTGCGCATGATCTCCCCCGATCCGGAGGCGCGCGACAACCTGAGCCGGATGCCACTCGCCTCGACCCCGCTGACGCCCAATCAAATCGAGAACATCCGCCGCTGGATCGAGCAGGGCGCTGCGCGAAACTAGTGGAGTGGTTCCCATCCGGGCTCGTCGCGGGCCGACCTTGGTCCTCCGGCCGCGATCGTCCGTCGGGCAAGCCTCCTGCAGTTGATCGGCCCGGAGGACGACCCATGGGCCATCGCTTTCTCGATCGCCGGGACGCCGGCCGGGTGCTCGCCGAGCGACTCCGCCACTACGCGAGCCGCGAGGACGTACTCGTCCTCGCGCTCCCGCGGGGCGGAGTCCCCGTCGCCTACGAGGTCGCGCGCGCTCTCGATGTCCCGCTCGACCTCTTTCTCGTGCGCAAGCTCGGCCTGCCCGGCCACGAGGAGTTCGCGATCGGCGCCATCGCCTCTGGCGGCGTTCGCGTCGTGAACGAGGAGCTGCTGCAGGAGTTCGGGATCGATGACGCCCTGCTCGACGAGATCACTCGGCGAGAGCGCGCCGAGCTGGAACGGCGCGAGCGACGCTACCGCGGCGATCGCGCCCCACCGGACGTCGAGGGCCGGACAGTCATCCTCATCGACGACGGGCTGGCGACCGGATCGACGATGCGTGCGGCCGTCGCCGCCCTCCGAGCCGAGCGTCCCGAGAGAATCATCGTCGCCGTCCCGACGGCCGCGCGCGAGACCTGTGACGAGCTCCGGCCGGAGGTGGACGAGATGATCTGCGCGACCACTCCGGAACCGTTCCTCGCCGTCGGCCTCTGGTACGCGGACTTCGAGCAGACGACGGACGAGGAGGTGCACACCCTGCTGGCCACTACACGACCTTCGTCTTCCACGTCCCGCGACGAAATCGCGCCGCGGCCATGACCGCGAACACCGAGAACGCCGTCGTGACGGACCAGAAGACGCCACTCGGGCCGAACCCGCCCCAATACGCGAGCCCGTACGCGAGCGGAATTTCCAGCAGCCAGAACGCGACCAGATTCAGCAGCGTTGGCGTCCAGGGATCCCCGGCCCCGTTGAAGGACTGCGAGAGCACCATCCCGTAGCCGTAGAAGACGAACCCCAGGGCGATCACGCGCAAACCACCGATCGCGTAGCTCGCGACCGCCGGATCGCTCGTGAAGATCGCGACGATGCCCGGCGCGGCGACGAGGAAGGCTACGCTGACCACGCCGAGGAAGCACGCGTTGTAGAACCCCGCCGTCCACACGGCCCTCTCTGCTCGCTCCGGCTTGCCAGCGCCGAGCGCCTGCCCGACCATCGTCGCGGCGGCGTTGCTCATCCCCCACGACGGCAGCAGCGCGAACAACACGACACGGATGGCGATGACGTAGCCCGCGAGCGCCGCGCTGCCGAACGTGGCGAGGATGCGGATCAGGCCGATCCAGCTGGCCGTGCCGATGAAGGCCTGGAGCATCCCCGTCCCTGACAACCGGATCAGGCGCAGCATCGTGGCCGGCTCCAGCCGCAGGTGGTGCCGCTGGATCCGGATCCGCCCGCGCCGCCGCACGAGCTGCGACGCCGCGAACAGGACGCCAGTGCCGCGACCGATGGTCGTGCCGACCGCGGCGCCGGTGACCCCCATCTCGGGAAAGGGGCCGAAACCGAAGATGAAGCACGGCGCCAAGACGATGTTGATCGCGTTCGCGAGCCAGAGCGTGCGCATGGCGATCGCGGCGTCTCCGGCGCCGCGGAAGATCGCGTTGATGAGAAAGAGCAGCAGGATCGTCGCGTTGCCGCCAAGCATGACGCGCGTGAACCCCGAGCCCGTCGCGATGACGGACGGCGAGGCACCCATCAACGCGAGCAGCGACGGCGCGAGCACTACGCCCATGATTCCGATCGGAATCGAGACGGCGACGCCGAGCGTGATCGCCTGCACGGCGGCGCGGGCGGCGCCGTCCGCATCGTGCTCGCCGATGCGCCGGGCGACCGTGGCGGTCGCGCCGATCGAGAGCCCCATCGCGATCGTGTAGACGATCGCGATCAGGGACTCGGTGAGCCCGACGGTCGCCATTGCATCGGCGCCGAGCCTGGACACGAAGAACACATCGCAGATGGCGAAGACGCTCTCCATGAGCATCTCGAGCACCATCGGGATGGACAGCAGCACGATCGCCCTGCCCACCGGCCCCTCGGTGTAGTCGCGGTCGGAGCCGGCGAGCGCTTCGCGCACCGCGCTCCATGCACTGCTCGCCCTCCGCTCCTCACCGGCGACGGGATGCTCGAGCGCAATCTCACTTCGTCGTGACATACGGGATCCGGAGGTCGCGCGGCCGGCCGGACGGCGCAGCACGACGGAAAAGGGGCGGCACCGATCGCGGTGCCGCCCCTTCCGGAGCCCGACTCAGCGTACGATCAGCGCATCATCATCCTCGGCACCCGACGACCATGTCGGATGCGGTCGGGCTCGTGCTCGCGAGCACGGCGACGACCGGAGTGGGGATGAACACGCGCATCGAAATCCTCCGCTGAGGGGTGATCACTGGCGTTGGGCCAAGCAAGGTAAGAGGCACCGGCGAATCGCGCAAGCATGACCCGGCTGGGGCTCGAACCCAGGACCTATGGATTAAAAGTCCATTGCTCTACCAACTGAGCTACCGGGTCTCGCCTGAACTTACCGACTCCCGCGCGAGAGAGGTAGCGTGGCGCGGTACCGGCCACGGCGTGCCGTGCGCCGGCACCGGGCGTGGCGACGGTTGCTCCAGGTGCCCCGCGCGTGGCATCTCTGCCTGGCGCTTCAGCCTCGTTCGTCTTCCTGAACGTCAACGCTGGGCGCCGGTGATTCGACCGTCAACGCTCCCTGATGCGCCAGAGCGAGATCATCGGCAGCGCATCGTCGCCAACGGTCGCCGCCGCGAGATACTCGCCCGCGATGTCGAACTCGCGCAGCCGCGCGTGGACTTCGATCGCTCCGGCAAAGCGGCCATCCGGATCGAAAAGATCGAAGATCGTGCGCCCATCCGACCCGCGTTCGGTGCGCACCCATAGCCGGCCCGCGTCGTCGTACCGCAGGGCGAAATAGTTGAAGTGATTCCGCAGCGGCGCGACCGCCGGCATCCGCACGGCACCCCCGGCGCCCGGGCGTTGGCCTTCCGCGGCCGCGCGCATCTGCGAGCCCAGGCGCGACATCCGCTCCTCCTGCTGCGCGATCTCCTCGGCGCTCTTCTCCACCCGCAGGATGTCCCGCACGATGTCGGGACCTGCGACGCGCCCGTCGGGCCCGAATCGCCGAATGCGGTACTCCTGGATGCCGTCGCCGATCGCGAGGCCGCCATCCGGTGACGCGGCCATCGAGTGCACGGTGCCCGTGACGCCCTCCGACGGCGGGAATTCCGCGAGTCGAATGACCGCGCTCCGTTCGGAGGCGTTCGGCATCCACCGTTCGACGTATCCGCCGTCTCGAAAGTCCGTGAACGCGAGCCAGATCTCGGCACGCGCGGGGTGGTGCGCCATCGTCGTGGAGATGGCCGACAGCGGCACGGTCCCGAGCACCGAACCGTCCGGCGCCAACCGGGTAAGGCGCACGTTGCGGAGGTCCGCGATCTGCATCGAACCATCGGCCGAGATCGCGATCCCGGTCGGCACCTCCAGCTCGCCCGGGCCGCGACCACGCCGTCCGAAGGCGCGACCGAGCGCACCGCTCCGGTCGAAGATGCGGACCCGCGGCTCGTCGCGATCGATGGTGTGGATCACGCCGGCTCGAGTGACGCCGATCGCCGCGATCTCGCCGAACTGGTGCCCGGTCGTGCACTCCATGCATCCCCACTGCCCAACCGGCTCGAGGGTCACGGGAGCGCGTTGCGCGTGCGCCGTCCGCGCCGCGGCGTCGGCGGCGACGGCGAGCGTCGAGATCGCAACGACCGCGAATGTGATATGCATGTCGGCTCCGACGATCAGGGTCGATGGCGAGCGAATCCGGCCGGTGCCGGCATCGCGTCTCTCGTTCGTCAGCTCACGCCTTCACCTGGTTGCCTCCCACCGGCCGTCCTATTCCCGAGCCTCTGCGCCACGTTGGGACTGCTTCTTGCGCCAACGGCCCGAACGAGCGGCGGGAGACCGCGCCACCACTCGCGAGGACGCCAGTGCCCGACGGATCACGCACCGCGATCAGCACCAACAGATTGCTTCAGGCGCTCGACGACGAGCTGCGCGAGCGCGTGATCGGCGTCGGCGAGTCCGTCCTTCTCGCGCAGAAGGAAGTCCTCGCCGAACCGGATCGGCCGCATGAGTTCGTCCATTTTCCGGGTGACTGCGTCATCTCGCTCATCACCCCCTTCAAGGATGGCGGCGCCGTCGAGGTCGGGACCGTCGGCTGCGAGGGGATGGCGGACCTCTCCGTGTATCTCGGCAACGGAAGAATGCACGCCCTCGTGATGGCGCAGCTCCCGGGCGAAGCGCTGCGCATCCCGGCGGCCGACTTCGCCGCGCTCGTCGATGGCAGCGCGCGCCTGCGCGCCGTGATGGGACTGTACGCCCAGGCCTTTCTCAGCCAGGTCCTCCAGTCGGCGGCGTGCAACGGTCACCACCCGATCGTCGCCCGGTGCGCGCGATGGCTGCTGATGACGCACGATCGCGTCGGCTCGCGCCAGTTCGCCCTCACGCATGATCTGCTCGCCTACATGCTCGGCGTGCGGCGCGCCGGCGTAACGGAAGCGGCGGGCTCGCTCCAGGAGGCGGGCCACATCCGCTACAGCCGCGGGCGGGTCGAGATCGTCGACCGCGATGGCCTGGAGTCGGCGGCGTGCGAATGCTATGGAGTGACCCGTCGCGTCTACGAGTCGCTGCTCGGCGAGGAGCTGACTCTGCGTGCGGTATCGCACAATGGCTGACTCCTCGGGCGGACGCGGCGACACCCTTCGCCCTCGCGACGCGGCGACAGCGGGCTCTCGTGCCTTCGTCTGTCGCGGCACTAGAATAGGTGGCCGATGAGCACGAGTGCTCCGCTCGTGCAATCGAGGCGTGCAGGACACCCGTAGGACGAACGCCGCGAATCCGCCATGTCGATCACGAATCGAGGGGACGCTCCCGATCCGCTGGGGCTTGGCATCCCCGACGAAGCGCCGATCTCCCTCAGCACCCCGGCGTTGCGGGCAGCACTTCAGGCACAGCTTCGCGCGCGGACCGACAAGGACTCGCCGGTGTTGCTCCGGCTCGCGGCCGTCCTGTGCACGCAGGCCCATCGTCGCCGCATGCGGGCCGAGGAGCTGATCGTGCTCCTCAAGCAGACCTGGATGTCGTTACCTGAAAGTGCGCTCCCTAATCGCTTGGCCGATGGGGAGCTCGTCGAGCAGCTCATCAGTCTCTGCATCGAGGAGTACTTCCGCGCGGCGCATGATTCCAGGACGGGCAGCGACTGAGCCACTTCGACCGTCGACCTGACGCGAGCTCACGGTCGTGGGAGGCCCGCGGTCAGCGCGAAACGCTACGCGCTCGATCTGACGAGAGCTCACGGTTGTGGGAGGCCGGCCGTCAGCGCGAACGTCACGCGCTCGACCTGACGAGAGCCTCCGCCGATGAGGATCGCGGCGAGATTGTTCGAGACGATCAGCGTCGGGGTTGCCGCCCAGTCGACCGACGCGTCCAGCGGCGTCACCGTCGCGCTGTCGACGTCCGCGAGATCCCGCGATCGCGCGTCCGCACTCGGGTACAGGAAGACCTGCAACTCCTCGGAACCGAGCCGGTAGACCGTCCCCGGTACGGTGAGAAATGCATGCCGGACCTCGGCATCCTGTCGCACCGCCACGAGTCCCGCGCGCTCGAGGCGCTTCTCGACGCTGCACGAGCGCCACTCGCCGGTCTCCGGGCATTCGGCACCCGCCGGGTCGGAGGCCAGGCCAGGGTCCGCGCTGTCCTCGGCCGTCCGATCGGATTGGAGGCGGGCCGAGTCGACGGACTCGGAGGCGATGT
>CAYLPM010000574.1:0-5717 GCA_964385525.1 uncultured Gemmatimonadaceae bacterium | reverse complement strand
GCCGGACAGCGCGCGTGCCTTGTCGATCGTCCCCGTCTTCGCGCGGACGTTCCCCTCCGCCGGCGTGCCGCGCATGCGCGATTCGATCGTCCCGTCCACGCCGGCGATCGGCAGCGCATCGTAGAAGATCTGGAACTCCGGATGGGTGCGCATGCGATCGAGGATCCGCACGACGGTCTCCGGCGCCAGATAGTTGTGGCGCGACAGCCCGCTGCCATCGCGCACCGCGAAGCCGCTCGGCTCGATCCCCCACGCCTCGAGCTGGCGCTCGACGACGGCGCGTCCGCTGTCCGCCGTCCCGACGCCCGTCAGCTCGAGTCCGAGCGTCTTGAGGAAGATCTCGGCGATCTGGTTCTGCGAGGGCTTCTCGAGTGCCGGGAGGATCTCGCGCAGCGGTGGGGAGTGGACGGTGAACAGCGTGTCGACGCGAGGCGAGATCACCCGTCCGGACGCGCTGTACATCGTCACGGTCCGGGCGATCGTGTCGGTCCGCTCGGCGAGCGTGTCGACGCGGACCGGCATGGGCTCGATGCGTGCAGCGAGCGTGTCGACGCGGACCGGCATGGGCTCGAGGTGAGCGGCGAGCGAGTCGACCTGGACCCGCATCGTGTCGGTGCGAGCGCGTTCGCCGGCGATCACCCGCCCGGACGGTCCCCTCACCTCGATCCCGCGCTCGCGCAGCGCGGTGGTCAGCGCGGCGAGATACGCGGCCGAGGGATCGCGATGCGCGATCGTCGTCGACGTCGAGTCGCCCGCGAGAATCCGTCCCGTCACGACGAGCGTTCCATCATCCTCGCGCACCAGTCTGACGCGCGTCCGGGGCGGGATCGTGTCGCCCGGCGCCATCGCGCTGTCGATCGTCTCCGCCCGCACGAGGACCGGCGGCAGGCCGGCGGCTGGCGTGCGAACCGACACCCTGTCACCGGCCCGTGCGCCACCATGGACGCGCACTCGCCAGAACCCCTCGTTGAACATCAGCTCGTCCACGCCCGCCGAGTATGGCGCGTCGAAGTCGTCCCAGCTCCAGCCGAAGCCCCAGATCTCGTCGGCGAACGCATCCCCCCAGGACACGATGTCCCCGGCAATGCGCCTGATCCCGCGCGACGCCAGCGAGTCTGCGATCTCCCGCATCGGGAGCATTGCGTCCTCGCGCATGCGGTCGCTGAGCGACGGGTCTCCGCGGCCGATCACGAGCAGGTCGCCATCGATCATCGCATCGTGCACCGCACCCGTCGTCGCGAACGCGGTGCGGTAGCGATAGTCCGGCCCCAGGTTCGCGAGCGCCACGGCGCCGGTGACGATCTTCATGTTGGACGCCGGCATGAACAGCTTGCCGGCATTGCGCGAGTAGAGCGTATCGCCGCGCTCGGGGTCGACGATCAGGATCCCCCAGTGCGCATTTGCGAAGTGGGGGAGCGCCATCATCGAGTCGATCGAGGCGCGCAGCGACGCACGCGTCACGACCGGCACGTCGCCGCGCGTGCCGATCGCGCCGGTCGCAGTCGCACATCCACTCGCGAGCGTGGCCGCGACCGCGAGCGCCGGGAGGGTCCGGGCGATTCGGGCAATGGTCTGACTCATCGTCTCTCCATGATTCGCATTATCGAATGGCGGCGCCGGCGTCTTCACTCCGCCCTCCGCCCCATGATGTCCCGTTCCACGATCTCCGCCAACCGCTCGATCGTGCGGTCGTCCTCGATCGCGAGCACCGGCACGTCCGCCCGGAACGAAGCGTCGTCCGACACGATCGCCAGATACCGCCCCGCCACCTCCACCCCGCTCCCGTACAACGGCGCATCGTGCGCCGCGCGCCGGAAGACCTCGATCTTCGGCAGCATCGACCGCTTGAACCCCTCGCACACCACGACGTCCGCGTCGGCGAGAAACCGCTCCGCGATCTCCTCCGGACCCAGCTCCTCGCTCCACCGCACGATGAGCGCGAACTTGTCGGGCGCCGCCATGGCCACGCGCTCGGCGTGTCCCTCATGATAGTGCCGGTACGTGTCCGTCGTCGCGGGATCGATGCTGAAGGTATGCGATCCGTGCTTGATCGTCATGACCCGGTGTCCGCGCCGGTGCAGCTCGGCCGCGAGGCGGACGACCAGCGTCGTCTTGCCGCTATGCTTCTTTCCGATCACGGCCACCAGGGGCGGCTGCCGCGTGCCGTTCGGCGAAGTCGAGGTCATCCGGGGCGTTGACGTTCAGGAAGAGCAGGGAAGGGTCGCCGTGCCGCGCGACCGCCTCGGACGACAGGCGGACCAGCTCGACGTCCTCGTAGAATCCGATCACCCGGCGGTCGCCTGCATCGAGCCGTTGCTCGATCGCGGAAATGCAACGCGGAGAATACCAGGCGCAGAGCGGCTCCAGACCTCGGCGCGAGCCGCTCTCGGGGACGACCGCGTCGGCGTTGCGGCGCTCGCCCACCGCGCGCAGCTCGCCGAGGAGCGACGCCGGCACGAAGGGCATGTCCCACGCGACGACGAGCACCGGCGACTGCGCGTGCACCAGCGCGGCGTGGATTCCACCGATCCCGCCGAGTCCGGGGCGCACATCGCGCACGCAAGGCACATCGGCGAGCCACTCCGCGGCGGCGGGATCGTTGGCGACGAGCAGCAGCGAGTCCGCGGCCTCGACCAGCGCGTCGGCGACGCGATCGACGATGCGACGGCCTCCGACGCGCTCCAATCCCTTCGGCGCGCCCCCGTACCGGGTGGCCTGCCCGCCGGCGAGAATCACGCCCGTGCACCGGGCGCTCACGGACGATGCATCTGCGGCGACCCGCTCACCGCGCGACCGATCAGCAGCATTCCCGCCGCGCGGGCGATGTCCACGGCGATCGTCGATGGCACCGACGGCGTGGCGATGAGCGAGAGCCGTGCGCGCGCGGCCTTGAACGCTAGCTCACCGGAGATCCGACCGGTGACGAGCAGCATCAGGTCCGTCGGGTCGCATCCCTCGGCCACCGCCGCGCCCAGCACCTTGTCCACGGCGTTGTGCCGCCCGATGTCCTCGGCGTGGTACATCAGCGTCTCGCCATCTGTGAGCGCCGCCGCGTGGACGCCGCCCGTCTCCTTGTAGCGCTCGCCGCGCCCGAACAGCTCCTTGAACAGCGCACGGGTGCGCGCGAGATCGAGCGCCGGCACGGCGCCGTTGCGCCGCGGTACGTCGCTCATCGAGCCGAGGATCGTCGTGACGGCGCCGCACCCGGATGCGAGCACGCGCCTTCGCTCGGCGCGCTCCACGCTCTCGTACTTCTCCGGCGGGACGTCGACCCAGAAGCCGTACTCCTTGACGCAGGGCCGCATGCGGACGATGTCCCGCATCGAGTCGATGTAGCCTTCGCCGAACAACCAGCCGATGACGAGGTCGTCGAGCCGCTCGGGCGTGCACATCCAGGTCACGACCGGCGCACCGTTCAGCTCGAGCCAAACGGGGGATTCTTCGACGGAGTGGAGCTCCATGGAGGGATAGTACCGGGGTGCGCCGGGGAAGCGCCAGTCACATCCCGGCCCTCCCGCCTACAGTCTGAGCCCCCTCCGCTCGGCGGCTTCTTCGAGCTCGCTCGTCAGCGCCCGCTCCACGAGCGGCTCGATCTCGTCGCCGTGTACGCGCACCTTCAGGTAGCGACCGCACGCGTTGCAGATGGTGAGCTCGTAGCCGATCGCGGGCGCCGGGATGCGCGCCAGCAGCGGTGAACCGCGCGCGCCGCACCCCAGGCAGCCGACGTGGGAGCACGGCCACGTAGCGTCGCATCGCGAGCAGAGCAGGCGCCGGCCGTTCGATGTCTCCGCGGCGAGCTCCGGCGGGCTCCCGCAGCAGGGACACGTCGCGCGCGCCCAGCCGTCGAGGGAGAGCTCGCGCGCGACGTCCTCGCTCGCGCGGCGGAGGATCGAGCCGGCGACGATCGAGGCGGCAAGACGCACGACCTGCCGAGTCGGGTCGCGTGGCCGCCGCTCGCCGGCGAGCCAACCGGTGATCGCCGGCAGCACCTCGAAGCGCCGCTCACGCGCTGCCGCGATCGCCGCGTTGGAGGCGAGCCCCGCGGTCTCGATGGCTCTCGTTGCGTGCAGGAACGGCACGACGAGATCGCCCGCGGAGCCGATGACCTCGATCGGTTGATAGCCGGTCTGGCCCGCGCCGATTCGCGCACGCGCACTCGTCAGGTCGAGCGCGATGCGCCACCGCGTTCCGAGCTCCACCTGGAGCACGCGAAGCGGGCGCACGCGCTCCTCTGCTGCGCGTCGCGCGCTCCGCGAATCTTCCACCTGCGGCTCGAGTGCCGACAACTCCGCGTAGACCGTCTTCACAACCCTCTATTCAAGTCCGGGCGAAGAGCGCATTCCGCATGCCCTCCACGCGCCAGCGCGTCGAATCCGGTGTCCGTGCGATGCCGCACATTCCGCGGAAGCGCTTCAGCGACCGCCAGCGGCTGGGAGACGGTATTCCGCTCACTCGAGCCGATACTCCGCGCGCAGCGTCTCATCCTCGGCGACGATGACCGAGGTGACCGTCGCGGCCGTGCCGATAGCCCGCTGGACACGCTCGAAGATGAATCGGGCGAGGTTCTCGCCGGTGGGCACGAGCGCGCCCTCGGCGAATTCCGGAATCTCGAGATTGATGTTGCGATGGTCGAAGCGCGCGCGCACTTCCGCGGCGAGCGCGCGGTCGAGGATCGCGAGGTCGATCAGCATTCCCGTCGTCTCGTCGATCGGACCTCGAACGGTCACGTCGCAGGTGTAGCTGTGGCCGTGGAAGTGCGGGTTGGCGCACGCGCCGAACACTTCCGTGTTCCGCTCATCGGACCACTGAGGCAGCCGATAACGGTGCGCCGCCGCGAACGTCACGCGGCGCGTCAGGCAGGCGTGAGGCATGCCGGAAGATCGTTCGCCGGGCGGTTGCGCGCGAGGGTCCGCACGATATGATTGCAGCATGCCTGCAGGGCGTGGTGGGCGCGGGTCGCCCGGACCGGCGATGAGCGTTGGGCGTGTCCTGTTCGCCCTGCTCGTGCTGGCGCACACCGCTTCGGCTCAGGAGCCTGGCGCGATCGTAACGGTCGCGGTGCACGACTCAGCAGCGCGGCCGATCGCTGACGCGATCGCGATGCTCGAGGGTCATCCGGGACCCCAGGCGCGTACGAACGAGGATGGTCGCGCGGCGTTCGTGGCAGTCGCGTCCGGACGCTACCGACTCCGCGTCATTCGCGCCGGGTACCGGCCGATCACGCTCCAGCTCGACGTCGGCGCGTCGGATACGACCGTCGCACTGGTGATGCAGCCGACCGTGGCGCGCCTCGCCGAGATTGAGGTGATCGCCTCACGCCTCACCGGCGCGTTCGGGAAAGTCGGTCGAGCAGCCGACTGGTCGCCCATTCCCGATGCGACCGTCGTCGTGTTCGGCGGGCGGACCATGCGGACCGACTCGACGGGTTCGTTCGAGGCGCCGGAGCTTCGCATGGGTGCGCACCTTCTGCGTGTCGAGCACGAAGGATTCGTTGCGCAAATGCGGTCCGTCACCGTGCCGGCTTCCGGCGCCGTGGAGGTCGCGTTCCTTCTCGATACGGGGAGCACGCCGCCGCTGTATCAGCGCGTCCTTTCGGAGCTCGACCAGCGCCAGCGGTGGCGCGGGTTCGACTCGGCGGTCGTGCCACGCCAGGAGCTCCTGCGCTTCGGCAACCCCACGCTTGCCGTTGCCATTCGCAGCGCACCGTCGTTCCTTCG
>CAYLPM010000573.1:0-9912 GCA_964385525.1 uncultured Gemmatimonadaceae bacterium | reverse complement strand
GTGGGAGCATCCGACGACGCACGCGAGCGGACTTCGCGTTCCGGCGCCGCTCGGGGACCGGCTGATCCTGCGCGCGCTGCGCGAGAGCGCCGGCGACGCGGCGAGCGCGAGCGAGGACGCGATCCGCCAGGCTACCGCACGGCTGGCGCACGCGAGTGGCATCGACATCTGCCCCGAAGGGGGCTGTGCGTTCACGGTGACCGAGACGCTGCGCCGGGCGGGACGTCTCGAACGGAGCGATGAGGTGCTGATTTTCAACACCGGCAGCGGGGCGTCGTACCGCCTCGATTGATCGACCCGTGGCTCCCTGGCGAGTCGCAACTCTCCTATCTTTCCGGACGTGCAGGTAGCGATTCTCGATCCATTCAGCGGCATTGCGGGCGACATGACGCTCGGTGCCCTCGTCGCCGTCGGGCTCGATCCGGCGTGGCTGCGCGCGTTGCCCGCGCACATGGGACTCGACGGTGTCACCGTGCACATCCGGGATGTGGAACGCGCACACCTCGCGTGCACGAAAGTCGACTTCGAGATCCCCCCGCAACCGCACGGGCGACACGTCCATCAGATTCGCGCGCTCGTCGAGAGCGCGGACATCCCCACAACCGTACGCCGCCGCGCCGACGAGGCCTTCACCGCGATCGCCACGGTCGAGGGCCAGATGCACGGCGTTCCGCCGGAGAAAGTGCATCTGCACGAGGTCGGTGCGGTCGACGCGATCCTCGACATCGTCGGCTCGATCTGGGGATTCGAGCTGCTCGGCGTGCAACGGGTGTACTGCGGCCCGATCTCGCTTGGCGACGGGACAGTGCGTGCCGCGCACGGAGACCTTCCCGTACCGGCACCCGCGACGTTGCGACTGCTCGAGGGGCTCGCGGTCCGGCCAGGGCCCGCGGAATCCGGCGAGCTCGTGACACCCACGGGCGCGGCACTCGTCCGCACGCTATCCGCGGGTCCGCCGCCGGCACAGTACACCCCGCTGCGCAGCGGATTCGGCGCCGGCACGAAGGAGCTCGCCGGGCGCGCGAATGCGCTGCGCATCGTCCTCGCGGAAGAGTCCGATCGCGGCACCGAAGTCGAGCATCTTCTGGTACTCGCGGCCGACATCGACGACATGGCGGGCGAGTACGTCGCCGGCGTCGCGGAGAGGTTGCGCGCGGCTGGCGCGCTCGATGTGGTGGTACTCGCGACGCTGATGAAGAAGGGACGGCCGGGCACGAGAATCGAGGTGCTGTCGAGTCCGCAACTCGCCGATACGCTCGAGTCGCTGCTGCTCAACGAGAGCACGACGTTGGGCGTTCGTAGGGCAGCGGTGCTTCGAAAGGCGCTTCCGCGAGCCGAGCGGAGGGTGCGCGTGCTCGAGCACGACGTTCGGGTGAAGGTCGCGCGGCTTCCCTCGGGCGGGGTGCGCGTGAAGCCGGAATACGACGATGTCGCGGCCGTCGCGGAGGCGACAGGTCGCACATTCGGCGATATATTTCGTCTGGCCGCCGCGGCGGCCGAACAGGCTGGGTTCTGAAGTGTATCAGAGTCCGGACCTGTAGCCGTGCTCGACCATTACGAGGAGATATGATGAACGTTTTCGGTAAAGCTTCGCTTCTCGCGATCGCCCTGACGGCCAGTTTCCCGGCGGCGGGGGTGTCGCAGGAGGCCTGTGAGGTCGAGGAGGGCCGACCGCGCGATCTCGGCAATGCGCTCCTGTCGCTCACGGGCGCCAGCAGTGCGAGCGCGCCCGAGCAGGCCGAGCGGCATCTCAAGGCCGCCATCAAGAGCCTCACGGACAACGCCGAGCGGATCGACCGCGAGAACGCCGCGGGTCGCAACTACCTGCTCGGGAAGACGCTCGTCCTGTGGATGCAGCAGCCGGGAATCGGGTACGACGCGACGCGCGGGGCACTCGGATACTCATCGAACCCTGAGCAGCCGGTCGATCTCGTTGCCGCGACGGATGCGGCGTTCGATATCGTCGTGGCCGCGCATCCCCAGTGCGCGGTGGACATCGGCAACTGGCGCATGCAGCAGCCGTGGGTCGACCTGGTCAATGGCGCGATCCAGCAGATCAATGCGAACAACGCGGACTCGGCGGAAGCGCTGGTGAACCGGTCGATCGTGCTCGCGGAGCAGAGCCCGTTCGGACCGAACCTTCTCAGTGCGATCGCGCAGAATCGCGGCGATCTGGCGAGGGCGGTCGAGCTGCGCCGGCGGACCATCGAGCTGGCGGAAGGTGACACCTCGTACAACGAGATGCGCCTCGAGTCGCTGTTCAATCTCGGTGTGCTGCTCGCGTCCCAGGCCGATGACGCGGAGGCCGGGCCGGCGAAGATGGCCCTCGCGCAGGAAGCCGCCACGACGTTCAAGCGGTACGTCGACGAGGCGCCGACCGGCGAGCAGGCCGTTCAGGCCCGCGCCGGCTACGCAAACATGATGATGCTCGCCGGCGATACGAGCGCGGTCTCGGGCATGTACGCGGACCAGATCGCGAACCCGTCGAACTACTCGGATCTGCAGCTCGTCGATGCGGGCGTCGTGGCGGCGCGGGCGGAGCGAGCGGAGGACGCGGCGAAACTGTTCGAGGCGGCCCTCACGGTGAATCCGAACAATCGCGATGCGCTCTACAACCTCGCGGCGAGCCAGTATGCGCTGAAGCGGTACGACGCGATGCTTCCGCTCGTGCAGAAGTTGAGCGATCTCGACCCGGCCAATCCGGACAACCTCCAGTTGATGGCGCTCGTGTACCAGGGCAAGCAGACGACGCTCACCGACGCCAACGCCAAGAAGGCGGCCACGGACTCGCTGATCAAGTACTACTCGGCCATGGACTCGGTCCCGGTGAAAGTTTCGGTGGAGCAGTTCGCGCGAGGCGATACCGAGGTGTCGCTCGCCGGCACGCTGCAGAACACCGGGCGGTCGGCGAAGGAGTTCACCGTCACGGTCGAGTTCCTGAACCGGGAAGGGGACGTCGTGGGCAGCGAGCGGGAAGCACTCGGGACGATCGCGCCGAACGAGGCGAAGCCGTTCCGCGTGAGTCTGGCGCAGTCTGGTGTGCTGGCCTGGCGGTATCGCATCTCGAACTGATCGCGCTCGAACTGATCGCGCCCGAACTGATCGCGCCCGAACTTCGTGGTCGATGGGCCCGCCGAGTGGCGGGCCCATCGCGTTGCCGGCCCGTTCCGCGGTCATTGGCGCGAGACTCCACCGGCCCGCGCCGCAATCCGGCGAAGTGCAATTGCTCGATTGCTTTCGATCTCCTGATCTCCTAGCTTACATGAGGTTTCGGAAGCACTCGTCGTCGTGGCTTGCGGGAGGGAAGGCCGCCGGTCGTGGTCTTCCCTCGCGTCTCGGAAGGGATCGATGATTCGCGTCGCTCGAGTACACCCAGGAGGAATCGCCGAGGAGCTGGGGATCGCGCCGGGGACCGAGCTCGCGTCGGTCAACGGGCGGCGGCTGCACGACTTCCTCGACTGGGAATTTCTGACCGCCGACGACGAGCTCGTCATCGAGGCGCGGCTGCCCGGGGGCGACGAGGTCATCTACGAGATCGAGCGCCCGGAAGGCGAACCGCTCGGCCTCGAGCTCGAGCCGCCGACCGTTCGGCGCTGCGCCAACAAGTGCGAGTTCTGCTTCGTCGAAGGATTGCCGAAAGAACGCCTCCGCAAGTCGCTGTACATCCGCGACGATGACTACCGGCTCTCCTTTGCCTACGGCAACTTCGCCACGCTCTCGAATCTGAAGGCGGGCGACGTCGCCCGCATCATCGAGTATCGGTTGTCGCCGCTCTACGTGTCGGTGCACGTGACCAACCACGCCGTGCGCCGGACGCTGCTCAACAATCCGCGGGTGCCGGACGTCATCGCGCAGCTTCGCGAACTGGCCGTGCACGGCATCCAGTTTCACGCGCAGATGGTCATCGTCCCCGGTGTCAACGACGGAGACTTGCTCGAAGAGTCGCTCGGCGATCTCTGGGGCTTCGGCGATGCGGTGATCACCACCGCCGTGGTGCCGGTGGGCCTCACCCAGTTCTCGCATCTCTACACCGGCCGAAGCATGGATCGCGACACCGCGCGCGCCTTGCTCGCGCACGTGGAGCGGTGGAGCGATCGTGCCACTGTCGAGCGCAGCCATGCCTGGGTGTACGGCTCCGACGAGCTGTACCTGCTCGCCAAGCGGGAGCTGCCGCCCCCTGAGCACTACGGCGACTACGCGCAGATCGAGAACGGAGTCGGTGCGGTCACCGCGCTTCGCGAGCGCGTGCGCGCCGGGCTCCCGTCGCTGGCTCGACTCGATGGGCGGCGGATCGGGATCGTGACCGGCACGTCGATGGCGCCGCTCATGACGCCGCTGGTGGCCGCGCTGTCCGACACGACGGGTGCCCGGTTCGAGCTCATCCCCACCGTGAACTCTCTCTTCGGGCCGACGACGACGGCCGCGGGGCTCCTCTGCGGCGCGGACGTGCGCCGCGCGCTCGCCGATCGGTCCGACCTCGATCTCGCCCTCATCCCCGCCGAGTCGATCAACGAGGACGGGCTGTTCCTCGATGACGACACTTTCATCGCCGTCCGCGAAGCGATGCCGTTCCCCGTGTTCGCCTCTCACGACTTCATCGATGCGCTCGCGCCCGGGGGGCGCGACGTCGAGACTATCGCCGCCGCATGAACATTCCGGTCGTCGCGCTCGTCGGGCGGCCCAACGTCGGAAAGTCTGCCCTGTTCAATCGCATCGTCGGCGGGAGCGACGCGATCGTGTCGGAGGAGGCCGGCACCACGCGCGACCGCCACTTCGCGCGCACCGAGTGGGCGGGCCGCCCCTTCTGGCTCGTCGATACGGGCGGCGTGAACGACGATCCTCGCGCGGCAATGGATGTCGAGATCCGCCGACAGGTGGGGCAGGCGATCGGTGAGGCCGATCTGCTCCTCTTCGTGGCGGATGCGAAGCACGGCCTGCATCCGAGCGACGCATACGTCGCCCGCATGCTGCGTGACTCGGGCAAGCCGTGGCTGCTCGTGGCGAACAAGGTCGACGATCCCCAGGCGACCGACTTCTACGAGTTCTACGAACTCGGCGCTGGCGAACCGGTCCCCGTGTCGGCGCTGAGCGGCGTCAATTCCGGCGACCTGCTCGACCTGGTGGTCGAGAAGCTCCCGGAGGCGATCGCCGAGGAGGAGACCGCACTGCACATCGCGGTCGTCGGCAGACCGAACGTCGGCAAGTCGTCGTTCGTCAACCGACTGCTCGGCGAGGACCGGCTCGTCGTGTCCGAGCTGGCGGGCACCACCCGCGACGCCATCGACACCCCGATGCGCTACCACCAGCGGCCCATCGTCTTCATCGACACGGCAGGACTGAGGCGCCAGTCACGCATCGGCGAGGGCATCGAGTTCTATTCCGCGCTGCGCACGCGGCGGGCGATCGAGCGCGCCGACATCTGCCTGCTGCTGATCGACGCCAGCGAGGGGCTCGAGAATCAGGATCTCAAGATCGCGAATCAGGTCTGGGAGGCGGGGCGCGCGCTGATTCTGGTGATCAACAAATGGGACCTGTACGAGAAGTCCGACAAGAGCGCGGCGCACTTCGAGAAGGAGTGCCAGGAGAAGGCGCCGTTCCTCCGCTTCGTGCCGTTCGTATTCACTTCCGCCCTCACGGGGCAGCGTGTGCAGAAGGTGATGGAGCTCATTCTGAAGGTCGAGTCCGAGCGCACCAAGCGCATCGCGACTTCGCAGGTCAACCAGGTGCTCGAGGCGCTCGTCGCGCGTCGACAGCCGCCGCAGGCCGCCGGGCGTGAGGTCAAGCTGAATTACGCGACGCAGGTGGAAGTCGCACCGCCCACGTTCGCGGTGTTCGGCAACAACCCCGATCTGCTCCAGGAGCACTACGTGCGCTATCTGCACAATGGCTTCCGCGAGGCGTGGGGTTTCCTCGGCAATCCGCTGCGCATCGTGCTGCGCAGAAAGTCCGGCTGATGCCGCCGGCGGTCGGCCTCATCCTCGCGTACCTCGCTGGCTCGATCCCGGCGGCGTACCTCGCGGGCCGGCTCACCCGCGGCATCGACCTGCGTCGCCACGGCTCCGGCAACCTCGGCGCCACCAACGTCTATCGCGTGCTAGGCGCCAAAGTGGCGGCGATCGTCTTCGCCGTCGACCTGTTGAAGGGGGCGTTACCGGTCCTGTTGCTCCCGCGAGTGACGAGCAGCGCGACACCAGGCATCTGGGCGATCGCTTACGGCGTCACAGCGATTGCCGGACACGTGCGCCCGGTCTTTCTACTCGGGAAGGGGGGCGGGAAGGGCGTCGCGACGGCGGCCGGCGTGTTCCTCGCGCTCGCCCCCTGGGCCACCCTCATCGCCTTCGCCGCCTGGGCGGTCGTGGTGGGCGTGTCCGGGTACGTGTCGCTCGCGTCGCTCACCGCGGCGCTCGTGCTTCCCGTGGCGGTGCTGCTCACGCGCGGACCGGGCTCGCCCGTGCTCGCGCTCTCGGGTCTGCTGGGGATGTTCGTCTTCTGGACGCATCGTGAGAACATTCGCCGGCTGCGTCGGGGCGAGGAGCACCGGTTCGAGCGCAAACACGGGCCGGTAACCCCGACGGTGGCGGCGGATCACGAGCCGCGCGCGGGGTCCGGGTCCGGAGCGTCGTCCTCCCCGGAGGAGCGCCCCTGATGCGCTGCGCCGTCGTGGGCGCCGGGGCATGGGGCACCGCCCTCGCCGATCTGCTCGCTCGCAACGGACACGATGTCCACCTGTGGGCGCGCGAGCCCGATGTGGTCGAGACGATCAACGACCGCCACGAGAACTCGCGCTTCTTCGCGGGCGTCGCGCTCGACCCGACGTTGCGCGCGAGCGGCTTGCTGCCCGAGGCGGTCGCCGGCGCCGCGATCGTGGTGCTCGCCACGCCGTCGCAGGTCCTGCGCAGCGTCGTTCGCGGCTCTGCGTCGGCGTTTCCACCTGCGGCGGTCGTGGTCGTCGCCAGCAAGGGGATCGAGCGCGATTCGCTTCAGGTGATGACCGATGTCGCCGGCGCCGAGCTTCCGGGGCGGCCGATCGTCGCGCTCTCCGGCCCCAGCTTCGCCGCCGAGGTGGCGGCTCGCCAGCCGACGGCCATCGTCGCGGCGGCCGCCGATCCCGGGGCCGCCGCGCTCGTCCAGCACACGTGCTCGTCGCCGACGTTTCGCGTGTACACGCAGGAAGACGTCGTGGGGGTCGAGCTTGGTGGCGCGCTGAAAAACGTGATGGCGGTCGCCACCGGGATCGTCGAAGGGTTGGGGCTCGGCTTCAACACGCGCGCCGCGCTGATCACGCGTGGGCTCGCGGAGATGTCGCGCCTCGGTGCGGCCATGGGGGCCGATCCGGCGACGTTCGCCGGCCTGGCCGGCGTGGGCGACCTCGTGCTCACCTGCACCGGCGCTCTCAGCCGGAATCGCGCGGTCGGGATGGAGATCGGCCGCGGCGCGACACTCGAGGAGGCGTTGTCGGGCAAGCAGACCGTGGCCGAGGGAATCGACACTACGCGCAGCGCCCGCGCGCTCGCGCGACGCGAGGGGGTGGAGATGCCGATCGTCAATGCGGTGTTCGACATTGTGTTCGAAGGGGCGCTGGCGCGCGACGCGATCACCGAGCTGATGACGCGCGAGCTGCGTCCGGAGCGCGATTCATGAGCGCGGCCGAGCCCATCCAGGAGTATTTCTCGATCGGCGAGGTGTGCGCGCTGACCGAGCTCAAGCCGCACGTCCTGCGCTACTGGGAGAGCCAGTTCCGGTTCCTGAATCCGGCCAAGAATCGCTCCGGCAATCGGGTCTACCAGCGACGCGAGATCGAGATGATTCTCCTCGTGAAGCACCTGCTGTACGGCGAGAAGTACACGATCGAGGGGGCGCGGCAGAAGGTCGAGGCGCATCGCAAGGCCGGGGACCTCCGGCAGGTGGCTCGCGGTGCGCTCGAGCGGGAGACGATCGCCTCACTCGAGGACGAGCTGCGGGCGATTCTCGCCGTGCTCGACGGCGAGCCGGCACGATGACGATTCGCGTGTCGTGCCTCATTCCGGCGTACAACGCCGGCCATACGCTGACCGGCGTGGTCGAGGGGCTGCGCCGATCGCTTCCGGCAGCCCGCGTGGTGACCGTCGACGACGGCTCCACGGATGACACCCGGCTGGTCGCGTCGCGCCACTGCGATCACGTGATCTCGTTCGATGTCAATCGGGGCAAGGGCGCGGCACTGCGCGCCGGCTTCGCCGATGCGCTCGCGAACGACGCGCAGGCCGTCCTCACGCTCGATGCCGACGGACAGCACGACCCCGCCTGCGCTCCGGCGATCGTGGCGGCGCTCGCGCAGGCGGACATCGTCATCGGAGCCCGCGCGCGCGCAGGTACGGCGATGCCGCTCGAGCGCCGGATGACCAACGCGCTGTCGACGCTCGCCGTGAGTCACCTGGCGCGCTGCGAGATCACGGATTCCCAGTCGGGATATCGCGCGATCGCGTCGCACGTGCTGGAGCGGGTCCGACCGGACGGCGACCGGTACGAGTTCGAGACCGACTTCCTGATCCGTGCCGGCCGAGCGGGATTTCGCATCTTCTGCCTGCCGGTGCCGACGATCTATGGCGCCGAGAGCCACTTCCGGACCCTGCACGACACCGCGCGAGTGGTTCGAACGCTCTGGCGCAACCGCACGGGAGCTTGACCGCATGCGACTGTTGCTGAGCAACGACGACGGCATTCTCGCCCACGGTCTCGATTGCCTCATCCGCGCCGCCGAGCCGCTCGGTGAGGTGTATGTGGTGGCCCCCGATCGGGAGCAGAGCGCAACCAGCCACTCGCTGACGCTGCATTACCCGGTGCGTCCCGTCCGGCGCGGCGAGCGCAGGTGGCAGGTGGATGGCACGCCGACCGACTGCGTGATGCTCGCCGTCGAGGCGCTGCTTCCGGAGCGACCGGACTTCGTCCTCAGCGGGATCAACCATGGGCAGAACATGGGTGAGGATGTTCTCTACTCGGGCACCGTCGCGGCGGCGATGGAGGGGCTCGCGCTCGGCATTCGCTCGATCGCGATCTCCTTCGCCGGTGGCGATCTGCGCGCGGATCTCACGCACCTCGATCAGCAGGTCGAGGTGCTCACGCCGCTGCTCCGGCATCTCACCGCGCTGGAGAACTTTCCGCCGAACATGCTCCTCAACGTGAATCTCCCGCCGGTCGCCGCGGGCCAGATCAGGGGCGTGCGACTGACCCGGCTCGGCCGCCGAGTGTACTCCAATTCGCTGCAGGCCATGCACGACCCGTGGGGGCGCGAAATCTACTGGATCGGTGGTGGATCCGCGACGTGGGAGGGCCCGGAGGACTCCGACTTCCGGGCGATTCGCGACGGCTACGTGTCGGTCACTCCGCTGCACCTGGATCTCACGTACCACGACATACTCGAGACCGCGGGGAGCTGGTGGAAGGACCTGTAGTCCCGGAGTTCCGCGGGCCGCGTCGGCGCCTCGTCGAGGCGCTCAGGGAGCAGGGGATCTCCGACCTGGCCGTGCTGCGCGCGTTCGACCTCACCCCGCGGCATATCTTCGTGCCGTCCGCCGTTCGACACCGCGCCTACGAGGATAGCGCGCTGCCAATCGGGAGCGGTCAGACGATTTCCCAGCCGTCGGTGCACGCGCGATACCTCCAGGTGCTGGCGCTGACCGGCCGCGAAAAGGTGCTGGAGGTCGGGACGGGGTCCGGGTATCAGACGGTGCTGCTGTCACATCTCGCGGCGCAGGTCTTCTCGATCGAGCGAATCCCCGCGCTCCTCGAGTTGGCGCGGGAGGCAATCCAGAAGCTCGAGATCCGGAACGTCTCCTTGCTACTGGGCGATGGCTCGCTCGGGTGGCGCGAGTACGCGCCGTACGATGCGATCCTCGTGGGTGCGGCCTCTCCGACGGTCCCCGAGCCGCTGAC
>CAYLPM010000572.1:0-5000 GCA_964385525.1 uncultured Gemmatimonadaceae bacterium | reverse complement strand
CGCGTCGGCGGGACGTTCAACAGCAGCTTCGAGTTGCGGCCGACGGACGTGAAGAAGATCTCGACCAGATCATCCACCGACTTCACGCGCTCATCCTCCGCCGGGTGGTAGAACCAGCCCGGCCGGATCGACACGTCCGTCTCCCCGGGGCGCCACACGGTTCCTGCCGGATCTCCTTCCTGAAGCGCCCGGATCACGCCGTCGCCGGTCGCGCCAGGGAAGGGTACCGCGGCGGGATCTACCGTCGACCAGTTCGTCTCGCCGGCCACGCCGCGCTCGTTGCCGATCCAGCGCACATCCGGCCCGGCGTCCGAGAAGATCACCGCGTCGGGCTGCAGCCGGCGCACGAGACCCCAGTAGCGCTCCCAGTCGTAGGTCTGCCGGCGACCGTTAGGCCCTTCGCCGTTGGCGCCGTCGAACCACACCTCGTGGATCGAACCATACCGTGTGAGCAGCTCCGTCAGCTGCTCGGAGTAGAACTCGTCGTAGCGCGGCGAGTCGCCGTACGACGACGCATTCCGATCCCACGGCGAGCAGTAGAGCCCCGCCCGCAGTCCCTCGGCGCGGCACGCGTCCGTGAACTCGCGCACGAGGTCGCCCTGGCCGTCGCGCCACGGGCTGCTGGCGACGGAATGGGTCGTCGTCCGCGTCGGCCAGAGACAGAAGCCGTCGTGATGCTTCGCCGTAAGGATCATCGCGCGGAAGCCCGCAGCGCGCGCCGCGCGCGCCCACTGGCGGGCATCGAGACGCGTCGGGGCGAAGAGTCGAGGGTCCTCGCGGCCGTCCCCCCATTCGCGATCCGTGAAGGTGTTGACGCCGAAGTGAATGAAGAGGGCCAGCTCGTCGCGCTGCCACAGGAGCTGCGCGGGGGACGGGACGGGGCGCCGGACGTGCGCAGTGCGGCGTTCGTGCAGGTGCCAGGGCATCTGCTGCGTGCCGACCGCGACGAACGTGGCGGCGAGGAATCCGCGACGCGTGAGGGCGAGGCGAGGCTCGTCCGCGGTCCGAGTGTTCTGATCGCGTGACGGCGAATCGAATGCGTGATCGGAACTGATGGCCATGCGTCCTGGTCTCCTCGGTGTACGATCGGGCCGTGCCCGTGCTGTCACTCGACGATCAGCGCACCACGCAGGCGAATGTCCTTCGACGAGGCGCCGATCATGATGCGGAACGTTCCCGGCTCCACCACCCACTGCATGTCGCGGTCGAGCATGCGCAGATGCGCCT
This sequence comes from uncultured Gemmatimonadaceae bacterium, assembly GCA_964385525.1. GTDB lineage: Bacteria > Gemmatimonadota > Gemmatimonadetes > Gemmatimonadales > Gemmatimonadaceae > DATKCV01. The sequence continues at coordinate 3,773 of CAYLPM010000572.1, read as the reverse complement.
CACCGAGCTCGAACACGACTTCGCGCTCCTCGCCCGGCGCGAGGCGAATGCGCTGAAATCCGGCGAGCTGCATGACGGGCCGTGCCACCGAGGCGAGCAGATCGCGCACGTAGAGCTGCACGACTTCGTCGCCCGCGCGATCGCCGGAATTCCTCACCCGCGCTCGCACGCGAGCGACGCCGTCGGTCGCGATGCGCTGCGGATCGATCGCGAGCCCGGAGTACTCGAACTCCGTGTAGCTGAGGCCGAACCCGAACGGGAAGAGCGGCTGACCGGTCAGGTCGACATAATCGTCACCGCGACCGGTCGGCTTGTGATCGTAGTATAGCGGGAGCTGGCCTTCGGCCACCGGGAAGGTGATCGGCAGGCGTCCGGCGGGATTGTGATCGCCGAAAAGGACATCGGCGACGGCATTGCCGCCCTCTTCGCCGGGATACCACGCATGGATCACCGCGGCGACATCGGCGAGCCACGGCGACATCGTGATCGCGCTGCCGCCAATGAGCACCACGACGACCGGCGTTCCCGTCGCGGCGACGGCTGCGATCATCGCCTCCTGATGCCCGGGCAGCTTCAGCAACGCCCGGTCCTGAAACTCCCCCTCGTCGATGCCGGCGACGATCACGGCGACATCGCTCCGGCGCGCGATGGCGACGGCACTGTCCACCGCCGGTCGCCAGTCCGGGTCCGCGCCCGCGTCCCAGACGAGCTTGACGCGTGCGTTGCCCGTGCTCTCGAAGTACTCGAGCCGCAGGGCGTGCGTCGATCCCGGCGGCAGCGCGACGTCGGCGAAGCGTGCGCCGAACGACTGCTTGCGCCAGTTGTCGATGAGCAGGGTGTCGTCCAGATAGAGCCGATAGCCGTCGTTGCCCTCGACGCCAATGCGACGCACGGTCACCGTCGGCGGCACGGAGAGCGTCCCCGTCCAGCGCACCGAGTACCAGTCGAACGGAATGCCACGCCCCGGCGAGCTCAATGTCCATCGGAAGTCGACCCGCTCGTCGGTGCGGACGATCCTCGGCGTACCGGCGAGCCGATTGTTGTCGAAGTACTCGCCGCGCAAGCCCGGCACCGGACGCCCATCCGAGGATGAACGAAAGTGCTCGGCCGGAACGACGACGTACTCGCGCGTGACGCGTCCCGGTCCGGGCGCATGCCGCACGACGGCGGCGTCGCCGAGCCTCGTCCGGATCCCGTCGAGAATCGAAACGGGTCGGATGCCCGGCCCACTGTACCCGCCGAGCCGAGCCTCGACGGCATCCGTGCCGATCACGGCGATCGATGCGATCGACGGCGACAGCGGGAGCGTGTGCCGTTCGTTCCGCAGCAGCACGATCGACCTCCGCGCGGCCTCGCGCGCGAGCGTCCGGTGCGAGTCGTGGCCGTTCCAGTAGGCCGCGCTGTCCGCGTTCGCGTACGGTCGCTCGAACAACCCCAGCTCGAACTTCGCCCGCAGCACGCGACGCACGCTGGCGTCGATCAGTGAGTCGGCGATCAGGCCCCGGCGGAACGCCTCCCAGTACGGCCGGTGCTGCGGCCACGAGGACTGGAAGACCACGTCGAGGCCGGCCTCGATCGCGTGCTGCGCGGCGGTCGGGGTGTCCGGTTCGGTGAAGTGCAGCACCGTGGCGCCGCCCGTGGCCGCGGCATCCGAGATCACGAAGCCATCGAAGCGCCATGCTCGCTTCAGAGTCTCGGTGAGCAGCCGATGATTCTGCGTGGCCGGCGCGCCGTCGACCGAGTTGTAAGCCGTCATGATGGAGCGCGCGCCCGCATGCTGCACGGCATCGCGGAACGGAGGGTAATAGACCTCCTCGAGAACACGATCGCTCACCTCGATCGGATAGCTGTCCCGTCCGCCCTCACCGACGTTGGCGACGAAATGCTTCGGCGTCGTGATCACGCCCATGCCTTCGAACGCGAGGACGAACGCTCGGCCCATGCGCGACGTGAGATGCGCGTCTTCCCCGTAGGTCTCCTCGACGCGACCCCATCGCACGTCGCGCACGACGTTCACGACGGGTGAGAGCACCTGTCGCACGCCGCGGCTGCGCGTCTCCCGCGCGATCGCCTGTGCCACGCGGGCGACGAGTGCCGTATCCCACGTGGCCGCCAGCGCGATTGCATGAGGAAAGACCGTCGCCCCATCGCGCGTCAGGCCGTGCACCGCTTCGTCGAAGGGGATGATCGGGATGCCGAGTCTGGTGCGCTCGACGAAGTGGCGCTGAATGGCGTTGATACGATCGGTGTGTGCGCGGGCGATCATGGCGGCATCGGCGCTCGCGGTACCCGTCGATCCCGAGCGAGTCATCCCCGCGGCAGGGGTCGAGATCTGGAGACCGAAGATCCCGTGCGAGTAGTCGTGCGCCGGATCGTCGAGATCGCCAGGGATCATGAACATCTGCCAGAACTTCTCCTCGAGCGTCATCCGCCCGAGCAGGTCCCGCGCGCGTTCGGCGGCCGACAGCCTCGGATCCCGGTACGGCAGGGACTCGACCGCCTGTGAAGCGGCGGACCGGGGCGCGGCGAGCAGCAACAGGAGGAGAAGGGCGGTGCGATGCGGGCGCATGGGCTCGGGTCGGCTCGCCGGGAAGATGCAGGCTGCCGGCGCACCGCGCGAGGTCGTGCGGCTACCTTCGACCGATTACTGCCACCGAGCCGCCGTGAAGCGAGGCCGCGCTGCTCCCTCGACGGATCGTCACCCGCCGAGCGCCGCGACCTTCCCCACGAACAGGATCGTCCCGCTCAGCCGCTCGCGCAGTGCGAAGATGAAAGGACGATCCACGCGCATCACCGGGATCGCCGGTGCCGACACACGGTCGAAGACGACGGCCGTCACCGCGGCGGCTTCCGTCCCGCGCTCGTGCACGTCGACGAACGTCTTCTGCTTCACCAGGCTGACGCACACGCGGAGGGGCGAGAGTCGCGAGAAGTCCGCCACGCCGGGTCCCGGCCAGTCGCAGAAGATCTGCCCCATCCCGAGCGCCGCGAGATCGTCGTTCATCTCCCGCTCGTACTCCAGCGTGAACTTCGGCAGGTATAGATCGATCTCGCGCTCCTCGACGCCGGCCAGCAATGACTCCCACGCGCCGCGCTCGAGGTCGGCCACCACGTCGTTCACGGTGAGGCCCTCGCGCGGCAGCAGCACCGTCATGCGGAACGCGCCGTTCCCGTACGGCAGATCCACCACCTGCAGCTCCGGCGTAGCCCGATACGCGACCGTCAGACGCTGCTGCATGAGCGGCACCTGACCGATCGACCCGTCGAGCGCGTGAAAGGGCGCGGTCTGCGTGTCGTCCGCGTCGAAGCTGTGCCGCCACGTTCCGTTGAAGTAGATCGCGTTGATCAGGAACATGACGTTGGATCGCGCGATCTCGTCGATGATCGTTTCGATACGGCCATGCGTGCGTGAGTCGACCCATCCGTTGATGGTCGCGAGGGCGGATGGACTGCCGAAGTCGAGGGCCGCCACTTCGGCATCGAACCAGGTGGCCGTCGCGTCGAGGAACGTCTCCTCCACCGGAAAATCATCGCGGTACCACGCCGAGTTGGCGATCTCGAACACGGTGTGTCGGTCGAGCCCGCGGAGCAGCCGGATGAGGTCGCGAAAACCCTGGTTGATCTCGGCTTCCTCGAGCGTTCCGAAGCCAAGCGACGAGCGCATCGCCTCGTACGTCTCGCCGGCCGCGCCGTTCATCGACATGCCCAGTGCCATCGAGGCGCTGAGCGGCGAGATGAAGACGTTTTCGCCGGGCTGGGCGGCGTTGATCTCC
>CAYLPM010000571.1:0-2486 GCA_964385525.1 uncultured Gemmatimonadaceae bacterium | reverse complement strand
TCGCGACGAAGCGACGCGACCCCCGCCCCCGCCGGTCGTCGTGGACACCGTGCCACCGCATCTCCTGGCGCGACGTGATTCGCTGGCGTTGGTTGCGCGCACGCTGTCGCGCAGCATCGAGCGCGTCGAGACGGCGCCACTCCCTGCCTCGTTCCGCGCACTCGGCGAGCTCCCCGCGGTGAGCGCGGATCCCCGAGTGACGACGCTGCTCGATTCGCTCGCCGACGTGGAGCGTGAGCGCGAAGTCTTCGGCGCCGCGGGCGGGGTGGATCCGATCTACGTCGCGCTCACGTCGCGCGCGACCGTACTCGGCCGCGCGATTCGGACGGTCGCCGAGGAACGCTTGGAGGCCATTCGCGGAGAGCTCGAGGCGCTCCGCCCGCCGCCGCCACCCCGCCCTCTACCGCGCCCTGCCGTCGACACGCTGCCGTTCATCGAGCGCCGGAACCGCGCCGTCGCCGAACGCGACTCGACGCAGGCGGCACTCGTCGCGGCTCGCGACCGACACCGTGCCCTCGACGAGCGGGCCGAGGAGGCGCGGCGACTGGCGAGCATTGGAACTCCTCCCGCGGCCGTGCTCGTCGCGGCCGTCGTGCTCGCGCTGGTCGCCGGGTACGCGCTCGCGCTGGCGATGGAGCTGCGCACTCCACGCGTGGCCGAGGCCCGCGAGGTCGAGCGGCTCACCGGAGTGCGTGTGCTGGGGGTCATCCGTCCGCACGCGCCGCCGCCGGAGCGGGCCCGCCGCCGCGCCGATCGCCTGGCCCCGCCGCTCATCGTCATGACCGATGAGACGTATCGCCGATTGCACCTGCATCTGTCGGCCGCCGGTATTCCGCTGGTGGCGTTCACCGGTGCATGCTCCGCCATCACGGGCCTGATCGGCGCGAACGTCGCCGCGATGGCCGCCTTCGAGGCGCGGATCACGCTACTGGTCGACGCCGATCTCGATCACTCCACGCTCGCCGGGGTGCTCGGGATTCCTGCGGAGCCGGGACTGTCGCAGATTCTCGCTGGCCGCACATCCTGGGCGGAAGCAGCGGTGACGGCCACGATCGGTCGCGATCGCGCGATGTTCGTGATCCCCAGCGGCGGTGGCGATCCACCATCGCTCACCGATGAGCGGCGCCGCGCACTCCAGGAAGGTCTCGAGCGCATGGGACGGCGCTACGACGTCGTGGTCGTGGTGACGTCGCATCCACCCGGCGTTCACGCCGGCATCGAGCTGCTCCCGGTACCCGACGTCGTCTACTGTGCAGAGACTGGGCGTACCGCCCTGGCCGATCTGATGCGCGCCGTGCGGGAGATGCAGGAGACGGGCGCACGGGTGCGCGGGATCGTGCTGTGGGCGAAGGATGTGCCGGAGCTCCCGTCGCGCAGCGAGCTCGCGTCGATACGCAGGCCGCCCGGATTGGGGCGCGAGGTGGAAGTGGCACGCGCGGGCGACGGCGCCTGAGTATGCCGGGTTATCTTGCGAGTGGACAGCTTCCCTTCGTTCCTCGTCGATCCCTTCATGGCTGAACTGACGCTCGACCTTCGCGGTCTCTCGAAGCCGCAGGCGTACGCCGACCTCGAGGAACATCTCGAGGCCGTGCTGGCCGGCATCGACGACGAGATCGCCTGTATGGCGACGATGAGCGCCCTGCTCCACCATGGATTCGGTCATCTGTGGACGGGTTTCTACCGCGTCGCGGAACCGGATCGACTGCTGCGAGTCGGCCCGTATCAGGGCGCGCTCGGTTGCCTGGAGATCGAGTTCGGGAAGGGCGTTTGCGGGACGGCCGCAGCGGAGCGGCGCACCGTCATCGTGACCGACGTGACCGCGTTTCCGGGGCACATCGCGTGTGACGCGCGGGCGCGCTCGGAGATCGTGGTTCCGGTGAGCCGCGCAAACGGGACGCTCGCCGCAGTGCTGGACATCGACTCCGACAGGCCGGCCGTGTTCGATCATGACGATGCCGCGGGACTCGAGCGGCTGGTGCGACGCTTCGCGAGGAATGGTAACTTGCGCCCGACACCCGCCCTCTCCTGACATCCGCCCGCATGCCCGTCACCGGTTACTCGGATCGCGTCAACCACGCGCTCGCCTTCGCCGCCAAGCATCACTACCAGCAGGCGTGGAAGGGCTCACGGGCCCCGTACGGGACGTCGGGCCCCAACACCGCGGTCATCCTCACCCGATACGGGCAGGATGACGAGACGGTCGTGTGCGGCATCCTGCACGCGGTGGTGCAGGACTACGTGCGGGAAGGGTATACACGCGAGATGCTCGAGCAGCGGGTCGCGGAAAAGTTCGGCGTCGACGTGCTGGAGACGCTGCTGAGCGTGGCCGAACGTCGCCACGATGATGATGGCGTGGAGATGTCGGTGGAGGACCGACGCGCGGACCGGTTGGAGCGGCTCGCCAGCGCGAGCGAGCGGGCTCGCTGGGTGTGCGCGGCGGGCGCGGTGCACGATGGCAGCGCCCTGCTCGCCGATCTGCGGCGCAC
>CAYLPM010000570.1:0-5158 GCA_964385525.1 uncultured Gemmatimonadaceae bacterium | reverse complement strand
GACATGAGGGCGATATGTCCGGTCGTGTTGTCCGATTACGCCGAAGTGCGGGCTAACATCTGTTTGCGGGGAAGCCTATAACTACTTGATCTACTTCGACTTGAGCGTGAGATATCTGACGGGCCCTGCAGTGGTACGGGCTCTGCTTTAGAAGAGGCCGGTGCCGCCGGTGGCACCTCATACCCGAGGACCTTTCAATGCGTCGTGCAACCCCGCTCACTCTCGCCTCCCTGGCACTGGGGCTCGTCACGGCCGCTTGCGGCCGCGACGCGATGGCGCCTCAGCGTGCCGCGGTGCCGGTGGGCGCGCCGAACCCCGACATCATCGTCGATCGGATGGCGCCCGACTCCTTGTCGGCCGACATCACGGTCACGCCGACGGGCGGGACGTTCGTGCTCGGGAAGCACGCGATCTTCTTTCCCGCCTACTCGATCTGCGATCCGCGGACGTCCACCTATGGCGAAACCGAGTGGGACGCGCCGTGTGATGTGTTGACGGAACCCATCCAGATCCAGGCCGAGATCCGGCACACGGATGGATTCCAGTGGATCGAGTTCACGCCGAGTCTTCGCTTCGTGCCGACGACCGATCCGTATCAGTACGTCTGGCTGTACATGAATTCCGAGCAGGCGCAGGACCCCGACGTGCTATCCCGGTTCGCGATTCTGTGGGCGCCGGACGATTCCACGGCCGGCGTCGATGAGTCGGTGCTCGACCCCTCGATGACCACTTATCTGTGGCGCGATGGCGGCGTGCTGTTCCGCAGGATCAAGCACTTCAGCGGCTATCAGGGCTCGGACGGCTCCAGGGGGACGATCCTGTACGCCGATGCGCTGGTCGTCGAGGTGGAATTCACGATGCGATAAGCGGGACCCTCGGCGAGTGCCGAGCGACCCGAGTGAGTCAGGCGAAGTGCGCACGCCGGAAACGGTTTGCGCACTTCGCGCGTCGGTGGACGTCGAGGCCGTCGTCGGGGGAGGGCCCAACGCCCGACGCCCCGCGCTGCACGCTACCTCGCCCGCGCCTTCCGCCGGCTCGTGCGCTCCTCGATCACGTAGCCCACGCCCCGCACCGTGTGGAGCAGCTTCGGGCGGCGGCCGGCGTCGATCTTCTCGCGCAGGTAGTTGATGTACACGTCCACGATGCTCGTGTCCGGATCGGCCGAACGCTTGCGCCAGACGTGCTCGACGATCTGGTCGCGCGTCACCTCGCGGCCGGCGTTGCGCATCAGGTACTCGAGCACCGCGTACTGCGTCTGGGTGACGCCGATGGGCTTGCCCCCGCGGGCCACCTCGCGGGTGATCGGATCGAGGGTCAGATTCCCGACGCGCAGCATGGCGTCCTCGGAGCGGATGCTCGAGCGGCGAAGGAGTGCGCGGACGCGGGCCAGGAGCTCGTCCTGGTCGAACGGCTTCACGAGATAGTCGTCCGCGCCGGAGTCGAGACCGAGCACGCGGTCCGGAATGGTTACGCGCCCGGTGAGCATGAGGATCGGCGCGAGGAAGCCGCGGCGGCGGAGCTCGGAGGCGACCGCGATGCCATCCATCCCCGGCAGGCCGATGTCGAGGATCACCAGGTCCGGCTCGAGGTCGAGCGCGGTGTGCAGCCCGACGGTACCGTCGGTCGCCGTGGCCACGCGATAGCCGGCGGGGACGAGCGACAGACGGAGGACCTCGAGCAGCTCCTCGCTGTCTTCGACCACGAGAATCACGGGTTCCGGGTCGCTGCGCGGTCGCGGCATGCGTCCCAACATAGGCGAGCCGGTGCCGCCTGCAAGCAGCGGAATCACCATGGCAGGGTGTCGGGTCCCGATGGGAGTGGGATTACGACGGCGGACCTCGGCGCGCCCGTCTCGGCCTTGCCCGCACGGCGCCGCCGTGCTTCTCTTTCTCGCGTGCCATCACCTCGTGTTCAGGCTGGCGTCCGGGTGGGAGGGCTCGTCGCCGCGGCGACGGCCGGCGTTCTCTTCGGTTTCGGCTTCCGGTCGGGCGATCTCTTCCTCCGATTCAATCTCACCGCCACTCCGCTGCTTGGCCGCCGGGCGTTCGCTGCGAACGGCTTCGACGTCCTCGTCACCCCGGTCGGGCTTCTCGTCCACGTCGGATGGGCACTTCTGACCGGCCTGCTCTTCTCGCTCCTGCTCGAGCGACTGCGTGGCGTGCCGTCGACTGTCGTCGCGATCGGCGTCGCCGCGATGGTGATGTTGCTGCAGGGGACGATCACACCCTGGATCGGCGGTTCCGGCCCAGTGCAGCCTCTCGCGATCGCGCAGCGAATCATGGTGGCGCTCACCATCGCGCTCGCGCTCGCAATCGGTATGCGACTTGCTCTTCCTCGCCACGACTGGTCGTGAGACCGTCGCGAGAACCCCGACTGTCGCACGCGTGAGACGATGCGCGTCGCAATCGTGGCGGCGGAACATCGAATGCCGGAACATCGGATCGGTGCCCGGGGTTGAGTGGGTGAGCAGGGCTCGAGGGACGGGCGGGGGGAATACAGATCGTCAGCGGTCGGTTTCGAAGCTCGGTCGTCAGCGCACGCCGTCCTGACCCCGGGCACCGATGGCTGCGCACTGAAGATCCGCCGCCCGCGCAGGTGGGTGCAGGACTTTCACAAGGAGGGGCCGATGGATGTCCTCGTCATGGTCGAGGAACACCCCGGACACTCGCCGGTGCTCGCGCACGTCAATTCGGTGCCGTCGCCATTGGGCTCGGAGCGTCCCACGCGGGACGTCGTGACCCTCTATGGACTGCCGACGCCCGAGTCGCTCGCGCTGGCACTGGCCGCGGCGGTCGAGAGCCGCCGGTCCGGGCAGGACGACGATCCGCTCACGATGCGCCACCTCGGCATCTGGCCGGAACGTGGGGCGGTCGGGGACGCCGCGTGGCGCGATCGCTCGGGCGCGCTGATGACCCGCGATCTGGACATCCCGCTGGCAACGCTGCACGCGACGGCCAGCCGGCTCCTCGGCGAGTGCGGTCAGTTGATCCGCCGTCTCGTGGCGGGGCTGTCGATGCCGGACTGGCCCGAGGGCGCGAGGCGGGCGATCACGGTATCGCTCGCGCCGGTGGTCGACGTCACCGCTGCCACGCGCACCCGGCTCGAGAGCGCGCTGGACCGGGCCAGGGAGGCCGATGGACTCACTTTCGAGTATGAGGGCGACTGACGACACTCGTTTCGTTCGAACGCAGCCGAGGTCCCCGTTCTGGATCGGGGACGGGCATGACGGGGCCGCCGACCTGGCGGCCCCGTTCGCATCCCGAAGGTGGCGGCGTGGCCCTTGACGATATCCCCTCCCGGACGCAGCCTAGAGAAGTCCGTCTGGAGCGTGCCGTAGTGTCCCACCCACCCACGCAGGATCCCACTCGCCGCCCTTCCGGCGGCGAGCGCGTCTTCGCCGACGACGTTGGTCGGCTGTGGAGCGCCGCGCCGGTCAGTGGATCGGACGGCGCCGTCGTGTTCACGTGTATCAGCGACTCGCGGCAGTCCGTGCGCGCCATCGCCCTCGGGGCGAATCAGCACCTCGCCGACGTCGCCGATGAGACCCTGCGCGAGTGGCTCCGAGGGGCTCCGCGCATGGGCAGACTGACCTGAAACGAGCGAGGGGCCGAACATGCGGGAGTACCGGGGAGCAGAAATCCGGAACGTGGCCGTCGTCGGACACGGAGCGAGCGGAAAGACCACGCTGGTCGATGCGCTCGCTTTCGTTTCCGGCTCCAGCAAGCGGCACGGCAACGTCAAGGACGGCACATCCCTCACCGACTTCTCGCACGAGGAGATCGAGCGCGGCTACTCGATCAATCTCGGCTGCGCCTACGCGGAATGGATGGACACGAAGATCAACCTGATCGACACGCCGGGCTATCTCGACTTCCAGGGCGACGCGGTCGCCGGACTGGCGGCCGCGGACGGCGCGTTGTGCGTCGTCGGTGCCACCGCGGGCGTGGAAGTCGGTACCGAGAAGATGTTCCGCGAAGCCGTCGCGCGCCGGGATCCCGTGCTCTTCGTGGTCTCCATGATGGACAAGGAGAACGCGAACTTCGATCAGGTCCTCGCGGACATCAAGGCGCGCCTCACCGCCAACGTCATTCCGATCGAGGTGCCGCTGGGCGAGGGCCCGGACTTCCGCGGGATCCTCAACCTCTTTTCCCGCAGGGCGCACGTCTACAAGACCGGCACCAGGACGGGCGAGTACGAGGAGGCGGACATCCCCGCCGAGTTGAAGGAGCAGTTCGATCGCCACTACGAGCAGCTCATCGAGACGATCGCGGCCACGGACGACTCGCTGCTGGAGCGCTACCTCGATGGCAAGGAGATCGCGCGCGCCGATGCCCTGGCGGCCATGAAGGAGGGGATGAAGAACGGCGAGCTCTTTCCCCTCTTCTGCACGTCGGCCGAGCGGACGTTCGGCACCCGCGCGCTGCTCACCAAGATCGTGGAGCTCATGCCGTCGGCGTGGGAGATGGAGGAGCTGCACGCGTTCCGCGGCGCCGAGGGCGATCGCCTGGTGGAGATTCACGCCGAGGATGATCGGCCCTTCGTCGCCCACGTCTTCAAGACGCAGTCGGAGCCGCACGTCGGCGACGTGTCGTTCTTCCGGGTCTTCTCGGGCGCGGTCACGAGCGGCCAGGACGTCTACAACGCGACGCGCGACGGCGCGGAGAAGCTGTCCCATCTCTCGATCGCCCAGGGCAAGGAGAGGATGGAGGTGCCGGCCCTGCACGCCGGCGACATCGGGTGCGTCGCGAAGCTCCGCAACACGCACACGAACGACACGCTGTCCACCCGCGAGCACCCCGTGCGGATGTCGCAGGTGCGCTTCCCCGAGCCGCTCGTGCGGTTCGCCGTGCACGCCTCCACGCGCGGCGACGAGGAGAAACTGCAGCAGGGGCTGCACCGTCTGCACGACGAGGACCCGACGTTCGAGACGCACTACATCGCGGAGACGCACCAGACCGTCGTCTCTGGGATGGGCGAACGGCATCTCGAGGTCATGATGGCGAAGCTGAAGCGGAAATTCGGCGTCACGGCCGAGCTGACGCGACCGAAGGTGGCCTACCGCGAGACGCTCACCGCCAAGGCCGAGGGCCAGGGCCGGCACAAGAAGCAGACGGGCGGTCGCGGACAGTTCGGCGACTGCTGGGTGCGACTCGCGCCG
>CAYLPM010000569.1:0-6793 GCA_964385525.1 uncultured Gemmatimonadaceae bacterium | reverse complement strand
CATCGGAGGCCGGCCCGTGCTCGCGCGACTGGTGGACGCGGCGCGCGGCGCGCTCGGGCAGGCCGAGCCGACGGAAAGGGTGTTGCTGAAAAACGCCTCTGGGCGCAAGTGTGGGGGGTGGGCGGCGAATCTCGGCGGCGGCGGTCATGCGCCGACCGCGCTCGCGATCGTGCTCGACAATTCGCTCAGCACGTCGGTCATCATCGGAGGCCGGCCCGTGCTCGCGCGACTGGTGGACGCGGCGCGCGGTGCGCTCGCGCAGGCCTCGCCGACGGATCGGGTGTGGCTGATCACCGCCGATGGGCGCACGTGGGGTGGGAGCACGGCGACGCTGGAGACGGCGCTCGACCAGGTAGAGGCACTCGGCGGCGCGGGCAATCCGCGCGACGCGGTGGCGCGCGCGGCGGGGCTGGTGCGGAGCGCGGGGCTCGAGGCGCGCCAGGTGCTCGTGCTCACCGATGCCCAGGCGACCACCTGGACGGAGGCCGTCACCGTCGGCGATGTGCCGGTGCTCGTGCTCGCGCCGCCGGAGCGTCCTCCGCTCAATCGCGCCGTGCTGCGTTCGGCCGCCAATCCGGCGCGATGGACGCCGAGAGGCGCGGTCGATGCGCTCGTGCTCACGCCCGACTCCGTCACGTATCGCATCACGGTCGAGGGACGCACGCTCGCGCGCGGCACCGCCATCGGCGGCGGCGAGAGCGGGACCGCGCCGATCAACGTGCGCGCGGCGCCCCCCGAGCGCGGGTGGATCACCGGCGCCGTGGAGATCGAGCCGGACGAGCTGCGGGCGGATGATGTGCGCTACTTCGCGGCGCGCATTGGACCGCCGCCGCGGATCACCGTGCATTCCTCGGCCGGTCCGTTCGTGCGGAGTGCCGTCGATGCGCTCGTGGCCGCCGACCGGCTGGTGGAGGGCGGCGAGATCGCTCTCGTCGCGGCCGATGCGCTCGAGCGACTGCCCGCGCTCATCTTCCCGCCATCGGATCCGGTGCGCGCCGGCGCGGCCAACCGCGCTCTCGAGCACGCCGGTGTGCCGTGGCGCTTCGGCCCGCTGCGTACCGGCGAGGCGACCGCGCGCGGACCGGGACTCGATGGGCTGAGCGTCTCGCGCCGCTACGAGCTTCGCGCCAGCGGACCCGTGGCCGACGACACTCTGGCCGCGATCGGCCGCGAGCCGTGGGTGCTCGCCGGCGACCGCTACGTGATCATCGGCTCGCCGATCGATCCGGCTGCTTCCGGCCTCCCGGTCCGGGCCGCGTTCGTGCCGTGGCTGTTCGAGATCATCAGCCAGCACCTAGCCGGCGAGCCCGCGATCGTGATCGATGCGACGCCCGGCGACAGCGTGCGCCGGCCGACGTGGGCCGATGCGCTGGAGACGCCCGCGGGCGAGCGCCGCTCGCTCACCGGCGGCACGATCGAGGCACCGCAGGCGCCCGGCGTCTACTTCCTCCAGCGGGGTACGGTTCGTTCCGGTGCGCTGGTCGTGAACGCGGAGACGGACGAGTCGTACCTCGCCCGGCTGGAGCCCGACGACCTTCGCGCGCGCATCGGCGGCAGCGGCACGGAGGTCGTCGGCGCCGTGGAGCGCTGGGATGCGGCCGTGTTCACTTCGCAGGAGCGCCGGTCGCTGCTCGGTTCCTTTCTCCTCGCGGGTATCGTCGCGCTGCTGCTGGAGACGTTCGTCGCGGGGAGCGCCGGACGCGGGAGCCGAACGGGGAGCGTGTAGTGGCGCTGCCCACCCTGCTGGATGCGGTCGAGCGGCTCGGCCCCTTTCGCGCGCTCTTCGATCGTGTGCCGTCGCCGCGCGAGTCCTGTCGGGTCGGCGGGCTCGCGGGATCGAGCGATGCCGTGCTCGTGGCCGCGCTCGCGCGCGCTCTCCCGACCCGCTTCATCGCCGTGATCGCCGAAGGCCTGCCCGAGGCGGAGCGCTGGCTCGCCGATCTCGACGCGCTCACCGAGGACGACGCCGTCGCACTGTACCCGCCGCGCGAAGGGTTCGGCGAAGCCGAGCCGCACGCCGAAGTCGCGGGCGAGCGCGTGGAGACGCTCGAGCGCGTGGCGCGCGGCGGCGTGCGCATCCTGCTCACGACCGCCCGGGCCGCGCTGGAGCGCACGCGTCTGCCACGCGCGCTCGGCGCGGCGCGACTCGAGCTGCGCGTGGGCGACGTGCATCGGCCGGAAGCGCTGGCCGCGCATCTCGAGACGATCGGCTTCGAGCGAACGTCGATGGTCGAGGACGTCGCGCAGTTCAGCGTGCGCGGCGGCATCTTCGATGTCTACTCCTTCGGCATGGCGGAGCCGGTGCGACTGGAGTTCTGGGGCGACGAGATCGCCGAGATGCGCCACTTCGACATCGCCAGCCAGCGCTCGACGCGCCCGGCCGAGCTGGCGGTGATCCTGCCGGTGGATGGCGCGGTCTCGGAGGAGGTCGGGGAAGGGGAGCGGCTGACGCTGCCGGAGATATTTCCGCCCGACACGCTGCTCGTGCTGCCGGAGGGCACGCAGCTCGAGCCCGAGATGCGGCGCACCTGGGACGAGGCGCAGCACCACATCGAGCTGGCGCGACGCCGCGGTGAGGACACGCCGTCGCGCGACGAGCTGTTCGAGACGCCCGAGCACGGCCTCGACATGCTCGGACGCCTCGGCACGATCGCGCTCGTCGACCGGACCGCCGGCGCGCCGGACATCGTGTTCCCGATTCAGCCGCCGGAGCCGGTGAACCGCGACATCCGGCTCCTGCGCCGGCTCGTGCGCGACGCGGTGCCGACGATCGTGTTGTGCGACAACAGCGGACAGGCCGAGCGGCTCGAGGAGCTGCTCGCCGAGGGTGAGACCGCGCCCTCGCGCGCCGCGCTGGTGATCGGCGTGCTGGATGGCGGGTTCGTCATCCCCGCCCGCGCGCGAGGCGGTTCGGTGAGCGACCCCGGCCTGCGCGTGCTCACGGATCACGAGATCTTCCGCCGGGAGCGCCGCATCCGCCGTGCGCGCCGATACGCGACCGGGTCGGCGCTGGAGTCCATCGTCGCCCTCAAGCCGGGCGACTACGTCGTGCATCTCGAGCAGGGAGTCGGGATCTACCGCGGTATCCAGAGCGTGTTCGTGAAGGAAAGCACGATGGAGGTCGCGGTGATCGAGTACGAGGGCGGCGACCGGCTCAACGTGCCGCTCTATCGGATCGATCAGCTCGAGCGCTACCGGTCGGCGGGCGACGTGGGCGAAGACGCGCCCCCGCCGCGGCTGCACCGGCTCGGCGGCAAGCGCTGGAAGCAGCAGCGGGAGAAGACGCGCGCCGCGATCGAGGAGATGACCGTCGAGCTGCTGAATCTCTACGCGCGGCGGAAGATCGCGAGTCGCCCGGCGGCCGTCCCCGACACGGCGTGGCAGCGGCAGCTCGAGTCCTCGTTCCTGTTCGAGGACACGCCGGATCAGCGCCGCGCGACGACCGAGGTGAAGCAGGACATGGAAGGCGTGCGCCCGATGGATCGCCTCCTCGTCGGCGATGTGGGCTACGGCAAGACGGAGATCGCCGTGCGCGCCGCCTTCAAGACGGTGCAGTCCGGCCGGCAGGTCGCCGTACTCGTCCCGACGACGATTCTCGCCGACCAGCACCTGCGCACCTTCTCCGATCGTCTCGCCGACTTCCCGGTGCGGATCGCGGCGCTCAGCCGGTTCCAGTCGACAAAGGAACAGAAGGCGATGCTCGCCGAGCTCGCGACGGGGAAGGTCGACATCGTCATCGGCACGCACCGGCTGCTCAGCCCCGACGTCGAGTTCGCGCAGCTCGGGCTGATCGTCGTGGACGAGGAGCACCGCTTCGGCGTCAAGCACAAGGAGCGGCTCAAGCAGCTCAAGCTCGAGATCGACGTGCTCACGCTCACCGCGACGCCGATCCCGCGCACGCTGCACCTCTCGCTCGCCGGCCTCCGCGACATGACGTTGATGCAGACGCCGCCGCGCGACCGCTCGCCCGTGCTCACGTTCGTCGAGCCGTGGGACGATGGACTGATCGAGGAGGGGATCGCGCGCGAGCTCGATCGCGGCGGCCAGGTGTTCTTCGTCCACAACCGCATCGAGACGATCGAAGCCATCGCGGACCACGTGCGCCGGGTGGCGCCGCGCGCCCGCGTCGCCGTGGGCCACGGGCAGATGCGCGAGCGCGACCTCGAGGACGTGATGCACCGGTTCGTCTCCGGCGAGGTCGACGTCCTCGTCTCGACGATGATCGTCGAGTCGGGACTCGACGTGCCCAACGCGAACACGATGTTCGTCAACCGCGCCGATCATTTCGGCCTGGCGCAGCTCTATCAGCTCCGCGGCCGCGTCGGGCGCTCGCACCGCCGCGCGTACTGCTACCTCATGGTCCCCGACGCGGTGGACGAAGACGCCGAGCGGCGACTCAAGGTGCTCGAGCACCACACGGAGCTCGGCGCCGGGTACCGGATCGCGCTCAAGGACCTCGAGCTGCGCGGTGCGGGGAACCTGCTCGGGGCCGAGCAGTCGGGCTTCGTTCACGCAGTCGGCTTCGACACGTACCTGCGCATGCTGGAGGAGACGGTCCGCCGCGTGATGCGCGGCGATGCCGCGCCGCGGCTCGTGCCGGCCGACGTCTCGATGGACCTACCCCTCTACCTCCCCGACGACTACGTCGAGTCGCCGGAGGCCAAGCTCGACATCTACCGAAGGCTCGCCCGCCTCGAGGCGCCCTCGGAGATCGTCGCGATCCGCGAGGAGATGCGGGACCGGTTCGGGCCGCTGCCGCCGCCGGCGCAGGCGATGCTGGCTGCCGCGCAGCTGCGCGTGGCGGGTGGTGCGCTGGGCGTCGAGGGCATCCTGGTGCGCGGTGACGAAGCCCGTGTTACCTTTCGGCCGGAAGCAGTGCCGCGCATGAAGGGGCTCTCGGCGGCGTTCGACGAAGTGCAGTTCCGGGCCGAGGTTCGCCGGGCCCATCCGCTCGCGCTCAAGTTGACGCGTCTGGGCGGCGCCCCGATCCTCGATGGCCTCGTGCGCGCTCTCGGCAGTCTCGTTTGAGCGGCGTCAGCGCCTCCCGGCGCAACCTCCGGCTCCCGTCGGGGGACGCACTCGCCGCTCTCCTTCATTTCCGGAGTCGTTCATCATCATGACACGTACGCGCACGCTCGCGCTGGGCACCACGCTCGCGCTCTCGGTTGCCGCCTGCGACGGGCTCAAGGAAGCCTTCACGGCGCACGTCGACGTCGTCGCCGAGGTCGGCTCGCAGGAGCTGTCCGTCACGCGCCTCGCCGAGCTGCTCGGCAACTCGCGCCTCCCGCTCCAGCGGGAGGTGGCCGAGGGCGTCGCCAACATCTGGGTCGACTATCAGCTCTTCGCGCACTCGGCGGCGCAGCTCGATTCGCTCAAGGCCCCCGGAGAGGTCGAGGCGGCGCTCTGGGCCGAGATCGCGCAGTCGCGCGTCGGTCAGTTCTACGAGCAGATCTCCCGTCAGTGGGACACGCCCCCCGAAGTCGGCGAGGCGCAGTACAACCAGGGGCAGGTGCTCGCCGCGCGCCACATCCTCTTCCGCGTGCCGCCGACGGCGATCTCCGACGCCGAGCGCGATTCGGTGCGGCAGATCGCCCAGCGCATCCGCTCGCAGATCACGCCGGCGAACTTCGGCGCGCTCGCGGCCGAGTACGGGCAGGATGGCACTTCCGAACAGGGAGGCTATCTCGGCGTGTTCTCCCGCGGCGACATGGTGGCCGAGTTCGAGGCCGCCGTGATCGCGCTTCAGCCGGGCGAGATCTCGCCGGTCATCCAGACGCAGTTCGGCTATCACATCGTGCAGCGCTCGCCGTACAGCGAGGTGGCCGATGATTTCGCCGCCGCCTACCAGTCGCGCTACCGCCAGCAGGCGGAGAGCACGTACCTCGCGCAGCTCGAGGAAGCGGGCGAAGTCGAGGTGCGGTCCAGCGCCCCGTCCGTCGTCCGGAAGGTCGCCGCCAGCCCCGACGACTACCGCGACGATCGCACGGTCGTCGCGACGTCGACCGCAGGCAACCTGACGGCGTCGCGGATCGCGCAGTGGATCAACTCCACGCCGCCCGATTCGCCGCTCCGCTCGCAGCTCTCTCAGGCGCCGGACTCGATGATCCCGATCTTCGTGCGCAACATTGCACGCAACGAGCTGGTGCTGAAGCAGGCGGACAGCGCCGGCATCCAGATGAGCGAGGCCGAGCTGATCACGCTGCGTGCCGCGTTCGCGTCGGCCGTGAACCAGCTCTGGAATGCGCTCGCCGTCAACCCGGACTCGCTGGCGGCAGCCGCGCCGACGCCGCCCGAGCGCGAGCGCCTCGCCGCCTCGCAGGTCGATCAGCGGCTCACGGCGGTGGTCGCCGAGCAGGCCCAGTACGTCCCCATCCCGGCACCCGTACAGACCGTGCTCCGCGACAAGTACTCGTTCGAGATCAACGATTCCGGCATCGACCGCGCGCTCGAGCGCGCCGGCCCGATCCGCGCCTCCTATGACTCGTCCCGTGCCTCCTCGGCGCCGCAGTCGCAGGTGCCCATGCCGTCCGGGCCCGGACAGCAGCCACAGCAGACGCAGCCGCCGCCGCAGCCGTGATCGTTCGTTTCGGCAGACCGGACGCGCTCCGCCTCCGGTCTGCCGTGCGTCACCGTCGGCGCCGGACCTTTCCCCGCGCCGTCCTGGTATTCAGAACCATGCTCAGGAAAACGCAACGGTCGGGTCTTCTCCTGCTCCTTGCGCCGGTGTTCGCACCGGTCGCCGCACAGGACACCCCCGCCTCCCCGCCCCGCTACCCCGTCGACCGTGTGGTCG
>CAYLPM010000568.1:0-3376 GCA_964385525.1 uncultured Gemmatimonadaceae bacterium | reverse complement strand
CGCACCCAGCCGCTGCGGCGCGAGATCTCCGTCAGGCCCATGCCGCCTCGCATCTCGGCGAGGATCCGGTTGCTCGTGCCCGGGCCGGCGCGCAGACGCACGTCCTCCGACGACAGGCGGATGCTGATCGGGAACTGTTCCCGGCTTCCGGCGACGAAGTTGGCGCTCACCCAGCCTTCGACCGTCACTTCTGTGTAGCCCGAGCGCGTCGCGCCCGGACGCACCGGCGTACCGGCGCGCATCGCGGCGACCGGGCGTGCGCCCGGCGCGGCGTGCAGCTCGACGGAGCGCGTGAGCGAGCGCTGTGCCTCGAGTGGTGCCGCCGTCACCGCGATGGCGATGGCGAGCGAGATGGATGTCGTCAGCCGCATCGCTGGAAAGACCATGTGTGGGGCGGGTACATTTCGACCTGGCATCTCCGAGTATATCACAGGATACCGGCCGGGCAAAGATGGCGAAGAAACAGGTGGTGCTGGTGGTGCTGGATGGGTGGGGATACCGCGAGGAGCGGGAGGGCAACGCGATCGCGCTCGCCGAGACGCCGACGTGGGACGCGCTGTGGGGCCGGCATCCACGCACCTTGCTCCAGGCCTCGGGGCTCGCCGTCGGTCTGC
Organism: uncultured Gemmatimonadaceae bacterium; assembly: GCA_964385525.1. Lineage (GTDB taxonomy): Bacteria > Gemmatimonadota > Gemmatimonadetes > Gemmatimonadales > Gemmatimonadaceae > DATKCV01. The sequence continues at coordinate 2,762 of CAYLPM010000568.1, read as the reverse complement.
CCGAGGGGCAGATGGGGAACAGCGAGGTGGGGCATCTCAACCTCGGCGCCGGCCGCGTCGTGAACCAGGACATCGTGCGCATCACGCGCGCGATCGACGACGGGACGTTCTTCAGGAACGAGGCGTTTCTCGAGGTGTGCCGGCACGTCCGGAAACACGGCGGGACGCTGCATCTGATTGGTCTGCTCGGCGGCGGCGGCGTGCACGCTTTCGATCGGCACCTGTACGCGCTGATCGATCTCGCCGAGCGGGAGCACGTACCGCGCACGGCGATTCATGCGCTGCTGGACGGCCGCGACACGATGCCCACGTCGGCGCTCGGATTCATGCAGGCGCTGCTCGAGTACGCGCGCGGCCGCGCACTCATCGCATCGCTCGGCGGCCGCTACTTCGGGATGGACCGGGACAAGCGGTGGGACCGCATCGAGAAATTCTACGGCGCGGCGGTGCACGGCCGGGGGCCGACGGGCACCGATCCGATCGAGGTCATTCGAGCCGCCTACGAGCGCGGACTCACGGACGAGTTCATCCCGCCGGTGGTGATCGTGAGCGGCAGCGATCCCGTCGCGCCGATCCGGAAGTCGGACGGGATCATCCTCTTCAACTTTCGCGCGGACCGCATGCGGCAGATCGTGCACGCCCTGGTCGATGAGCCGTTCACCGGCTTCGCGGATACGGACCGTCCGCGCGTTCCGGTGGCCACGATGACATCCTACGATCGGACGCTCGACGTGCCGGCGGCCTTTCAACCGCAGACGCTCGAGCGCATCGTGGCCGAGGTCGTCGCCGAACGCGGGATGCGGATGTTCCGCACCGCGGAAACGGAGAAGTACGCGCACGTGACCTACTTCTTCAACGGCGGGATCGAGACGCCGTTTCCGGGTGAGGAGCGCATTCTGGTGCCGAGCCAGAAGGTCGCGACGTACGACCTGAAACCGGAGATGAGCGCGCCCGGCGTGACCGACGTACTGTGCAAGGCGATCGAGGAGGCGAATCATGACTTCACGCTCTGCAACTTCGCGAATGGCGACATGGTCGGGCACAGCGGCTCGCTGCCGGCGACGATCCAGGCGGTGCAGACGGTGGACGCCTGTCTCGCGCGCGTGCTGGCGACCGTCGACCGAAAGAAGGCCACTGTGCTCGTGACGGCGGACCATGGCAACTGCGAGCTGATGATCGACCCCGCGACGGGTGGGCCGCACACGGCGCACACGACGAGCCCGGTGCCGTTCGTGATCATCGAGCCGGATGGCGAGCGACCGCTCCGCGACGGCGGCGCGCTGTGCGACGTCGGCCCCACGATTCTCGACATGCTCGGCATCGAGCAGCCGCCGGAGATGACCGGCACGAACCTGCGAACCCTCGGAGATCGCTCGTGAAGCTCCTCTCGGCAGCCGCGCTGCTGCTCGCCTTTCCGCTCCCGCTCGCGGCTCAGATCGTCGGCCGTCCGCCGGAGGCGAGCCCGTTTCGCGATCTCCAGTATCGGCAGGACGTGACCCTGTTCGGCGGCTACTACGCCGCCGGCGTGGATCCCGCGGGCGTGGCACCGCAGAGCGCGCCATTCATCGGCGCGCGCTACGCCCTGCAGATCACCGGCCCCGTGGCGTTCATGGCGCGCACCGCGCTCGTGTTCTCGGAGCGCACGCTGGTCGATCCACGACTGAACGACGGAGGGCGCATCCTCGGCGTGGAAAGCTGGCCGATCATGCTGGTGGACGCCAACCTCGCCATGAACCTGACCGGACAGAAGAGCTGGCGAAACCTCGTGCCGACGGCGACGGTCGGCATCGGGCTCGTGAGCGACTTCAAGTCCGAGCCCGACACGGGAAGCTTCACCTTCGGCACCGGCTTTGCGTTCAACCTGGGGGCGGGCGTCCGCTGGATCGCGACGGATCGCATCGAGGTCCGACTGGACTGGACGGACTATCTCTACAAGATCGAGTACCCGAGCCTCTTCTACACGCGCACGTCCGACGGCACGCAGTTCCTGCCGAACACGCAGGCCGAGAGCCTCTGGAAGCACAACAGCGCCTTCGCGCTGGGAATCGCGTACCGATTCTGGAGGTAGGTGTCGGGCAGTCGGAGCGTGGCGGACCTAGAGGTCGAGGGCCGGGCGCGCGGCGCGGAGGAATCGAGATGGCACGCGACTTCGAGAACCTGCAGGACCTGGACGATCTCAGCGACGACGAGCTGCGGGATCTCGTGCGGGGGGAGATCCGCGAGCATCGCGGACTCGACCACCGTGACATCACGGTCGCGGTGGAAGACGGCATCGTGCGGCTCGAGGGCCGCGTGGGGACCGAGGGCGAGCGGCGCGTCGCCGAGCACATCGTCACCGACGTGATCGGCATCCAGCAGGTGGAGAACAACGTAATGGTCGATGCCACGCGCCGGGCGCAGAGCCCGGAAGCCGCGGACGATCACGCAGCGAGCGAGGATGCGCACGAGGGGCTGTTGCTCGGCGACAGGCCGGTGCCGTTGAGTCCCGAGGCCGAGCATCTCTCGCGGGAGCGGGAGGACGAGATCCAGACTCTCGGGACGGCCGACGTGAGCGAGGCGATCGAGGACGCCGCGCCGTGGATTCCTCCGGAGCGGCCGACGCAGGAGGGCTTCGGCGGCACGGACACGGAGCCGCCGGCGCGGGGAGAGGATCATTAGGTGGGAGTGTCGCCGGCGCGTGATCCTCGATCGTTCCCGACCGCTCATCGCGGCGCGACCGGCTTGAGCCAGATGACGACCATCGAAACCGTTCCGGAGCGAGG
>CAYLPM010000567.1:0-14456 GCA_964385525.1 uncultured Gemmatimonadaceae bacterium | reverse complement strand
CGTCCGGCATCACGTCCGGCATCACGGCGACCATCGACGCGCTCTGTGCGCGCCTCGACTTCCGGCTCGACGACCGGCGCGGCGGCACGCGGCGTCTCCTCCGGCACGCGCTCCGGCCGGTCCTCGCGATCGCGACCACGGCCCCCGCGGCCGCGACGCCCCCGTCGGCTGCGCTCCGCCGGTTCATCGGCCTCCGCCAGGGCGGCTGGTGCGGACGGTGCACGCGCGGGCGCGCCATCCGGCACATCGACCTCGAGCTGCCCGTTCTCCATTCGGCTCACCTTGAGCAGTCCGCGCTGCGCCGCTTCGAGGCAGAACCGCGAGAACTTGGAGATGCCGAGGTTCTTCTCGTCGAACGTCGAGTCGATCTCCTGCATCACCTGCTTGAGGCGGTCGGAGCGCATGACATCGCCGTTGCGCTTCATGCGCAGGATCGCCTCGGAGGCGAGCTCCCACGGATCGCGCTTGACGATCTCCTCCTCGTTCGTCTTCACGAGGCCGGCGAGCGCGTTGTAGCTGTAGTACTCGTCGCAGTTCTGAACGAGCAGATCGCTCGACGATTCGCGGATGCCGACGCCGATGACGTATTTGCCGTACTCCTTGAGCTTGATGACGAGGCTCGAGAAGTCGGAGTCGCCGGAGAGGAGGATGAAGGTCCCGATCTCGGGGCGCGTGAAGACGAGCTCCAGTGCATCGATCGCGAGGCGGATGTCGGTCGCGTTCTTCTTCGACGAGCCGTAGGCGGGCGCGAAGATGAGGTCGATCGACGACTCGGAGAGCGGGACGATGTACTGCGGGTAGCGCCGCCAGTCGGCGTAGGCGCGCTGGACGGCGACCTTGCCCTTGATGATCTCGGAGGAGAGCAGGCTGCGGAGCTCCTTCCCGAGGTCGGAGCGGATCCCCATCGTGACGTTGTCGAAGTCGATGAGGAGGGCCGCGTTGGGCGCGTGGTGGAACGGCGGCGCGGCGATGCTGGTGGATGGCGCGGACTGCGGTCCGCGGTGGATCGGTGCGATGGGAGCGCGCTTCGGCGTGCTCCGCGGGTGTCGTCCGTTCATGTACTTCCCAGGGTGGCGTGGTGGTCGAGCGCGACCATGCGCTCGAGCTCTCGGCGCTTCACCTTCCCGCTCCCGGTCATCGGGAAGGCATCGAAGAAGCGGACGAGATCCGGAATCTTGTGGTCGGTCATCGTGTCACGGGCGAATCCCTTGATCTCGCGCCCGGTGATGACCGCGCCTTCGACGAGAACGATGCACGCGCACACCAGCTCCCCCAGGATGTCGTGGGGAACACCGATCACGCAGACATCGTCCACCGCGGGGTGGGCTCTGAGCTGGTCTTCGACCTCGCGCGGGTAGATCTGATACCCGCCGCGCACGATCGTCTCCCGGCTCGGCCCAACCACGCGGACGTACCCTTCCTCATCGATGATCCCGAGATCACCCGTGAGGAAGAACCCTTCCGGCGAGAACGACCGGGCGGTCTCGCCTGGCATGCGGGCATAACCCAGCATGACGTTCGGGCCGCGGACGGCGAGCTCGCCGACCGCCTCCGGCCCGTGCAGTGCACCGGTGACGAAATCCACCGCCTTCACCTCGACGCCGGGGAGCGGGCGACCCACGGTCGTGAGTCGCTTTTCCTCGGCATCGGTGAAGCGGGTGATCGACACCGTCGGCCCCGTCTCCGTGAGGCCGTACGCCACCTGGACATCGCACCAGCGACGTACGCGCCGGATCAGCTCCTCGGAGACGGAGCCGCCGGCGATGATGCCGGTGCGCAGATGCCGGAAGCGGCGAGGATCGAACCCCGCCTCCCGCATCAGCAGGTGGTACATCGTCGGCACGCCGTGCACGACCGTGACACGCTCCTTCTCGATCAGCCGGATCGCACCGGCCGCGTCGAACGATTCCTGGAGCACGACCGCGGCGCCCGCGGCGAGCGTTCCCACGAGCACGCTGAAGCCGAAGATGGCGAACAGCGGCACGGAGAGCAGCACGCGATCCGACGGCTCGACCTCCACCGCCTCGCCCGTCCGAATCGCGGTCTCGACGATGCCACGATGCGAGAGACGGACCCCCTTCGGCTTGCCCGCCGTGCCGGACGTGTAAAGCAACGCCAGATCCGACGCATCCTCCACGCCCTCCAGCGCCGGCACGGGTCGGCCTGCCCCGCTCGAGAGCAGATCCTCGAACTGGAAGATCCGGTCGTCGTACCAGAGCTCCTCATCGCCGACGGTGACGATGTACTGGAGGTCGGGAAGCTCGGCGATCAGATCCTCGAACAACTGGAGGAAATCCTCGCCCGCGTAGCGCTCCGCGGTGACCGCGACGGTCACCTCGGCGTGCCGGAGCTGGTATTTCAACTCGTGATAATTGAGGCGCGGGTTCACCGGCACGACGGTCGCGCCGAGCTTCGCGCCGGCGAGGAGGGTAATTATCCACTCCGGCCAGTTCGGAAGGTTGATCGCGATGCGATCGCCGCGCCCGACTCCGAGCTCGGCGAGCGCGGCCGCCAGTGACGTCGCCCGTGCCTCGATCTGACCGTAGGTGAATGACCGCTCCGCACCGGCGACGAGCGTGCGCTCTGGGTGCTCGGCGGCGCGCGTCGCGAAAACGTGCCCCAGCGTCCACGAACTGGTCATTCCTCTCCGGTCACCTGCGAATCAGCCGTGAAATGTAAGCCGCCGGGGAGGATCGCGTCAGGGGGCTCAGGCACCCATCGCCTTGAGGATCACGCGCTTGGGACGCTGGCCGTCCCACTCCCCATAGAAGACGCGCTGCCAGGGCCCGAAGTCCAGCGCTCCCTCGGTGACGGGGACGATCACCTCGTGTCCGACCGTGAGGGAGCGCAGATGGGCGGCGGCGTTGTCCTCGCCGGTTCCCGAATTGTGCCGGTACTCGTCGGGCGACCAGGGAGCAATGCGGTGCTCGAGCCAGTTCAGGATGTCCTTCCAGAGGCCGGGCTCGTGATCGTTGACGAAGACGGAGGCGGAGATGTGCATGGCCGAGACGAGGATGAAGCCTTCGCGGATGCCGGATTCGCGGAGGCAGCGTTCGACGTCGTCCGTGATGTCGATGATTTCCTGGCGCTGCGTCGTGGTGAAGGTCAGGTGGATGGTGTGCGTCTTCAGCATCGGGCCGAGTGAGAGATCGGGGAGTCGATCGAAGGGGACGGTGTACGGGTCGTCAGTGGTCAGCGCACGGTCGTGCTCTTATGTTCAGGGCGAAACGGTCTCGTCCAGGGGACCGTATGGAGGTCGAGTGCGGCGCATCGGTTTTCGCGCACGGCTGTTCATCATCCTGCTGTTCTTCGCCGTGGTCCCCTCGGTGATCCTCACGCTCGTCTGGGCGGGAGCGATCAGCAAGGGGGTCAGCTCGCTCAGCGCGAGCGCGGCGTGGGACAGCGTGGCGCAGAGCGGGATCGAGGCGATCGAGGCAGCTCGTGCGCATCCGCTCACGCCTGCCGAGTCGACCGCCGTCGCGGAGCACGAGCGGGCGCTGTCTCTCTCGGTGCAACGAGCGCGCCAGCTCCAGTTCGTGGGCGAGCGCGTGACAGCGGTGGTAGTGCCACTGGTGGTGGTGCTGCTGGCGATCGTGCTGGCGATTCTGGCGTCGTATCTCGCTGGACATCTCAGCCGGCAGCTCAGCCGACCGCTCGGCGAGCTGGTGGCCTGGACGGAGCGGATCGCGAAGGGCGAGCCCCTTCCGCAGGGCCAGCCGCGGCGGGGGGCGCCGGAGTTCGAGATGCTCCGCCGGCGGATGCGGAAGCTGGCCGACGAGATCGAGCACGGACGAGCCAAGGCCCTTGAAGCCGAGCGACTGACGGCGTTTCGCGAGACGGCGCGGCAGATCGCCCACGAGCTGAAGAATCCGCTCACGCCGATCCGTTTCGCGGTAGCGCGACTGAAGCGCGACGCTCCGGCGGAGCTCGCGGAGTCGGTCGAGGTGCTGGAGGTCGAGTCGCGACGACTCGAGGACATGGCGCGCAGCTTCGCGCAGTTCGGTCGGCTGCCCGAAGGGCCTGCGTCGGAGATCGACGTCGGGGAGCTGGTTCGCTACACGGCGCGAACCACGGTGCCGGACCACGTGCGTCTGGACGTGTCGGTGGACGAGGGGGTTCCGATGGTTCGCGGGCATCACGACGCGCTCGCCCGCGCGCTGTCGAACGTGCTGCTCAACGCGGTGGCGGCGTGCCGCGATGGAGGCGGTGTATCGGTGCGCGTCGGCTCGGCGCCGCGCAACGGGCGAGAGTCCGTGGAGATCGTCGTCCGCGACACGGGTGTCGGCATCGCGCCGGAACAGCTCGGAACGATCTGGGAGCCGTACGTCACGCACCGCGCGGGCGGCACGGGACTCGGTCTCGCGATCGCGCGGCAGACGGTGCTCGCGCACGCGGGGAGCGTGGAAGCGCGCAGCGAGCTCGGACGTGGCACGGAGATCAGGTTCGTGCTGCCGACAGCGACGGAAGACGCCAGCGACGGGAATGACGAATCGACGCGCGAACGAACCGGTGAGCCGACGAACGGACGCCCAGACGAACCGACGACCTGACGAATGCCTTCCGTTCTGATCATCGACGACGAGCCGAACATCCGGCGCATGGTCGGCGCGCTGCTGGCCGCCGAGGGGTACGACGTGCGCGAGGCGCCGGACGGCGCCGGCGGCGTGTCGCGCGCACTCGAAAGCGAACCGGATCTCGTGCTGGCGGATCTCATGATGCCCGGGGAGATCGACGGCATGGGCGTGCTCGCCCGCCTCCGGGAGAAGCTGCCCGACGTGCCAGTCGTGATGATGAGCGGGCGGGCGGGACTCAGCGATGCGGTCAAGGCGACGAAGCTCGGTGCCTTCACCTTCCTCGAGAAGCCGCTCACGCCCGAAGGGGTGCTCCTCGCGCTCGCGTCGGCGCTCGAGCTGCGACGGGCGCGGCGCGAGGCGCGCGAGCTGCGCGCCGACCTGGGGCTCGCCGGCGAACTGGTGGGCAGCAGCCCGGCGGTGGAGCGGGTGCGCGAGATGATCGGGCGCGTCGGTCCGAGCGACGCCCGCGTCCTCATCACGGGCGAATCGGGTACCGGCAAGGAGCTGGCGGCCGCCGCGATCCACAATCAGAGCCCGCGCCGGGATCGACCGTTCGTGCGCGTGAACTGCGCCGCGATTCCCCGCGATCTCGTCGAGAGCGAGATGTTCGGACACGAGAAGGGCGCGTTCACGGGCGCGACGGACAAGCGGATCGGCCGCTTCGAGCTGGCGCACACCGGCACGCTGCTGCTCGACGAGGTCGGCGATCTCGGCGCCGAGGCGCAGGCCAAGCTGCTGCGCGCGATCGAGGCACGGGAGATCGAGCGGATCGGAGGCGGCAAGCCCATCCGCATCGATGTGCGCATCCTGTCGGCGACGAACAAGGATCTCGAGCGCGCGGTCTCTGAGGGGAGCTTCAGGGAGGATCTGCTCTTCCGGCTCAACGTCATCCCGCTCGCGCTCCCGCCGCTCCGCGAGCACCCGGACGACATTCCGGCACTCGTGCGGCACTTCTCCGGGCTGTACCGGGTACGTACGGGGCAGCCGGCGCCGATCTGGACGCCCGAGGCGGTCGCGCATCTGGCGCGGCATCGGTGGCCGGGCAACGTTCGCGAACTGCAGAACATCGTCGAGCGGCTCGCGATCCTTCACGCGGGGCGCGAGGTGACCGAGTCGAGCGTCCGCGAGGTGCTTCCGACGGTGGAGAAGCCAAGTGGGGAGCGTCCACCGCTCCCGGATGCCGCGCTGCTCGGTCAGTCGTTGACGGACACGCTCGATGAATACGAGCGCACGCTGATTCTGCGGGCGCTCTCGGTGGCCGGCGGGAACGTGGCCGAAGCGGCCCGCCGGCTGAAGACGGATCGACCCAACCTGTACCGCCGGATGCGGCGGCTCGGCATCACCGCGCCGGGGAACTGATGTCGAGCCGACACGCCCCTGCCCACTCGATGGGACAGCGGCGGGGGCGGCGGGGTCGCTCCGGATCGCACAACCCACGGACCCGCAACCCGTTGCCGATGCCGATGCACCCCGGTACACACGCTGCACCTGCCGCGCGCCGTCACCTTCCACGTGGGGCCCGCATGACATCTAAGGTCGTCGTTCGCGCATTGGCGCTGGTTCTTACGCTCGCCTGCTGGCCGATGGACGCCCGCGCGCAGGATCCGGATCCATCGAGCGTCCAGGTCGCGGGGCTGCCCGACAACGTGGTTCGCGAGGCCCTCGACGTTTACAACGACGCGCGGACGACGCGCGCGTCGGGCCGTCTCGAGATCGCGGAGGATCAGCGTGTCGCCGGGGATGTCGCCGTGCTCCTCGGTCCGCTCACCGTCGCCGGCGAGATCGATGGCCGCGTCGTAGTCATCAACGGAGATCTCTTCCTCCGGCCGTCGGCCCGCATCGGCGGGAACGTGCTCGTCATCGGCGGCACGGTACGCGGTCGGAACGACGCGACGGTCGCCGGCGACGTTCAGGCGTACCGTCAACCGCTCCCGTATCGCGAGGTGGACGGACGATTGGAGGCGGAGGCCGATGCGTGGTGGCGGCCCTGGCGCCAGTCGCCGAACAGCCGCAGCCGGATTCGCATCCTCAGTGCCGGCGCGTACAATCGCGTCGAGGGGCTGCCGATCAAGATCGGTCCGGCCGTCAGGCACGAGACGTCGCGAGGCCACGTGAGCATCGAGGCGCTCGGCATCATCCGCTCGGCGGACGAGTTCCGCTGGGACAGCGAGAACCTCGGCCATTACGCGAACGTCGAGATCGGCGCCGGCGATCGCGGCGCCGGCGGCTTCGCGGTCGGCGGCCGGCTCTACGACATCGTGACGCCCGTCGAAGAGTGGCATCTGCGCGAGACCGAGGCAGGGCTCGCCACATTCATGTTCCATCGCGACTATCGCGACCACTTCGACCGTCACGGCGGCGCCGGCTACGTCCGGCTGGAGCCTGGTCGCGATGTCGACGTGACGCTGACCTATGCCGACGAGCGCTGGGGATCGCGGCGCATCCGGGGGCCGTTCACGGTCTTCCGGAACAACAACGAATGGCGCGCGAACCCGACCGTCGATGACGGTCGCTTCCACGTCGCGAATGCGACGCTGCGCATCGACACGAGGAACAACGTCGAGAATCCGTGGACGGGGTGGCTCATCACCGCGGACTACGAGCTCGGCTCGGGGACCGTCACCACCTTCGGCGATGCCTCACCGCTGGCGCGACTCGCGCCGACCGACCCGGACGTGCGCTACCATCGTGGATTCCTCGATCTGCGCCGCTACAATCGCATCTCACCCGAGGGGCAGCTCAACCTGCGCGTGGTGCTCGGCGGGTGGCTGAACGGCGATGAGCTGCCGCTCCAGCGCCGCCTCTCGGTCGGTGGCGCGGGAACGCTTCCGGGATTCGACTTTCGCCGCTATCACGAGGATGTCGACGTGGGCATGTGCACGGCATCCGGCGACGCGCTCCCCGGACGCCCCGCGCAGTGCGAGCGGGTCGCGCTGTTCCAGGCCGAATATCGCGGCGACCTGGTGATCGGGAGCCCGGACTGGGACTGGAACGACCGCTGGTACGGCGATCTGCGCAAGGCGGATGCGGTGTGGGTGCTGTTCGCGGATGCCGGGCGCGGCTGGCTGGTGGGGGATCGAACGGGCGAGATCCAGTATCCGCGCGGCTCGTTTCCGGGGCTCGGAACCTTCCGGACCGACATCGGGATTGGCCTCGACATCGGACTGCTCGGCGTCTACGTCGCGAAATCGATCTCGCACTCGAAGGAGCCCGCAAACGTGTTCGTCCGTCTCCGACACCGCTTCTGATCCGGAGAGCAGGTTGGACTCTGTGCGCTCGCCCGTGACCGTCTTACTGGTGGCACTCGCCGCGTCGTTCGTGACCCCGACGTTGGCGACTGCGCAGCGGAGCACGGGGCCGCGGGTCGAGATTCAGCTGCCCCCCGTGCCGTCGCTGGCGACGGAAGGTCCGGTGGTGAGCGCGCCGGAGATGTTGTCGGATCGGCGGGTGCAGGAGGCGCTGCGCAACGGCTTTCCGGCGCGACTGAACTTCCGGGTGGAGCTATGGAGCACTGAGGGCTGGTTCAACTCGCTCGTCAGCCGGACGGAGTGGGCGGTGGTCGTGCGGCAGCAGCCGCTCGGCGAGGGCTACGAGGTGCTGCGCGCGATGGAGAACGCCCCGCCGATGTCGAACGGCGACTACGAGACCCTGGCGGCGGCGGAGGAGGCGGTCGCACTCGGGATGCGGGCGCCGATCATGCCGACGCGTCGTGGCCAGCGGTACTATTACAACGTGGTGCTCCAGGTGGAGATGCTGTCGGTGAGCGATCTCGATGAGCTGGAGCGTTGGTTGGACGGCGAGCTGAGGCCGGCGGTCCGGGGAGAGCGGAATCCCGGGACGGCGTTCACGCGCGGGTTGCGGACGCTGTTCGTGCGGCTGCTCGGAGGGGAGCGGCGGCGATATGAGGTGAGGTCGCCGACGTTTTTCGTCAGGTGACTGACGGGTGCGAAGGGTTCGGCGATCAGCGATCAGTCGTCGGTGCCCGGTCGGCACGTGGTCTGGCGCCTTCCTGACCACTCGGAATGGCGGCGGATCATCGACCGCTCCGGTGACCGTCTGCTCGATGGCGCACGGCTCAGCCGTGATGCCGGTGCTCCAGATCCTCGAGCTGGTGCAGCACCTCTTCCCCGTAGAACAACCTGATGTACCGCGACTGAATCGGCGTGAGGCGCCGCACCGCCCAGCTCAGGTGCACGAAGTGCGGCTCGACCGGATGCGACAGCGGGTGCATCCCGATCTCGCCGGGGAGGTGGTTCGCCTTGCGCGTGTTGCACGCGCCGCACGCGGTCACGACGTTCGTCCAGTCGTTGGACCCGCCACGCGAGAGCGGGATCAGGTGGTCGCGCGTCAGCGATTCGCGCGGCCTCAGCTCCGCCGACGAGCGGCCGCAGTACTGGCAGCGGTAGCGGTCGCGCGCGAAGAGGAAGGTGTTGGTCACCTGCTTCCGGAAGCGTCGCGGCACGTGCACGAAGCGGCGCAGTCGGATCACCACCGGGCGGGGGAAGGTCAGACGCTCCGAGCGCACGACGAGCTCACGGTCCGCCTCGACGATCTCCGCCTTCCCGTCGATGACGAGGCGGAGCGCGCGACGAAGCGGCACCATGGTGAGTGGCTCGAACGAAGCATTGAGCGCCAGACACCCCACGACCACGGTCACCTCCGGGCTGAAAACACGAACTCCCGCCACGATCGAGACGGGGCGGGAGTGGTCGCGGGATGGGTGGCACGATGTCCCGCGCTGGGGCGACACACCCGCGCCGGTGCTTGTACCAGCCTGAAGCTATAGAGGTGCCATGATCGCGACAAGGGAGCCTCCATTCACAGGACGAACCGCGGGAGGGCGGAGTTACGAAGGCGAGTGCCTTCGCCACTCGGCCAAACGGTCGGCGGCGGCCTGGACGCGCGTACGCAGCTCCGGGGAGTCGCCCGCGACCGATCCATTCATCACCAGCGGCTCCCCTTCGATGGCCACCAGCGAGGCGTCGCCGCCGGCGAGGGAGAACACGGCGGTCGTCACCGGGTCCGTCGTCGGGATGGCGTTCGGGACCCCGAGCGAGAAGACCGCGAAATCGGCGGACTTGCCGACTTCCAGTGACCCGATCTCGTGATCCAGACCCAGCGCACGCGCACCGCCGATCGTCGCCAGCCTCAGCGCCTGCCCGGCGGTGAGGCAGTCAGGAGATCCCAGTCGCACGCGCTGGAAGAGTGCGGCGAGACGGGCCTCGGCCAATATGTCCATGCGGTTGTTGCTCGCCACGGAATCGGAGCCGAGTCCGACGTGAATCCCCGCGTCGAGGATCTCGCGCAGTGGCGCGATCCCGTGACCGAGCTTCGCGTTGGCGGACGGACAGTGGGCGACAGCGCAGTCGTGGCGCGCGATCGTCGCGATGTCCGCGTCATCCACGCGCACGCAATGAATCAGGAGCGGATTCGCCTCGAGTGCGCCGGTGCGCTCGAGCATCTCGATCGGCGTCCGGCCGCGGGGGGCGAGCACGAATCCGCGATCGCGCTGAGAGTCCGCGAAATCGCCCTCGCCGCGCGAGACGTAGCGCATCTCATCCGCGCTCTCGGCGATGTGAATCGCCATCGGCAGTTTCTCCTCGATCGCGAATCGCGCGGCGGCGGTGAACAGTGCATCGCTGACGCTGTACGGTGCGTGCGGTGAGATCCCCGCACGCACACGCTCCGTCTCGAGCCGGCGCAGATCCGCAACCGCCTCGCGCAGCTCCTGCATCTTCTCGTCGCACGTCGCGGGATCGGGGCCGAAGACCTCCTGATAAGAGATGCCGCGCACGCGCAGCTCGCGCATCGCCTCGAGTGCGACGCCCGTGTCGGACGTCTCGGCCACCGTCGTCACGCCCGAGCGGAGTCCCTCGACGAGCGAGAGCCGCGCGGCGTCGAGGAGCGCGTCGCGGTCGAGCACCACCTTCTTCGCCTTCGTGAGGGTGCGGATCCAGGTGCCGAACGGCAGGTCCTCGAGGAATCCGCGCATCACGGAGAGATCGAGGTGTGCGTGCACGTTCACCAGGCCCGGGAGGAGAATCGCGGCGCCCAGATCCCACTCCCGCTCGCCTTCACCCGCCGGCGGTGCCTCGGCCCGCGGGCCGATCCACGCGATGCGGCCCTGCTCCTCGATCAGCGTTCCGTTCGCGATCGGTGCCGCGGTGATCGGGAGGATCCAGCGCGCATGGTAACGAACGGCGTCGCCGACCCTTCCCGGCCGCCGTCGCCGGTCGTCCGGCTCGCGAGCCGCTCGTATCATGTAGCCGGAGTCATGCGGGCCGGTTCAGGCGCCGCTCGTATGGTTGGAACCGCTCGTGGTTGCCGCTTACCATGCACTCACCCGCACCATTCCGGTGCGCACGCGACCGACCTCACGCCGACCGGCGTACGCGCTGCTCGAAGCCGGTGCGCGAGCCGTGGACGAAGGGATCGTACAGTGCATCGTCGCGAACGCCGACGGCGCGCGCGAGGGCGAGTGGCGCGGCGAGCCGGCCGACCTGATCGGCGGTGTGGCCATCGGAGCCGAGGGAGAGGCGGAGGCCGCGCTGCGCGGCGCGTCGGACGAAGCGCTCGTGCGGCGTGTAGCGGGCCGAGATCTCGAACGCGATGCCGGCACGACCGAGCGCGTCGACGGCGCGTTCCTCACGCTCCTCGGTCCACAGTTCCTCGAGCGGGAGATGGCGGAGCTCCATCGGGAGCAGCGTCGGGTGCGCGAGGATGTCCACCGGCATCTCGCGAGCGAACCGCTCGAGAGAGGCGACGTGAGCTTCCATGTAGGCGTCGGGCGTCATTCCCTCCGGGAGGCGGCCGACGAAGGCATGCATCCACGTGCCAGCCGCGATCTCCACCGCGTGCAGGGAGCCGATGCGGTGGGTGAAGCGCGCGACGACATCGGGCGGGAGCTCGCGCCAGAGCGCATCATGCCAGCAGAACTCACCGCCACGCGCGACGGGGTGACGCTCGAGCTCATCGAGGTACGCGCGGACCGCCGCGACCGAGTTCACGCTCGTGCGCGTGGCCCGGCTGATGTGGTCGGTGACGGAGGGACGCGCACCGCGACTCTCGACGGTCGCGACGAGCTCCGCCACACCCAGCGCGCCGTCCGACATGGTGGTGTGGGCGTGGCAGTCGCGCGGGCGCCAGCTCATCGCGAAGTCGGCGGCTCCGAGGGACGCCCGTCCACCGCCGTGAATGGTTGCCGGTCCCACGCTTCGCTCGAGGGAATGATCGAAGCCAGCGGCTCCGACGCCGAGGGCTCCGACGCTTGGGTCTCCGACGCTTGGGGCTCCGACACCCAGGGCTCCGACACCGGGGGCTCCGACACCGGGGGCTCCGTTCTCGACGAGTCTCGCGGCGGCGGGGGCGGCGGCGGCACCGGCGACGGGCGCCCGAGCCCGGGGATGATCCGGACGGGCGTCGTGTCCGGCGGTGTGCCGGTGGCCGGGGGGCCGGTCGGCGAACCATCCGGCGGAATGATCACCGGCTGCGGGCGACGGATCGGCGACCCGAGCGGCGCACCGAACATGCCGCTGTCCATCGGCGGCAGGATGAACGGCGAGTGCACATCGCACTCGCGGATCGGCTCGGTACCAGGAATGAAGTACTCGGTGTACACGACTTCCGTCGGGCAGAACGGATTGCGCAGCAGCCCGTTCGACCGGTCGACTTCGCGGGAGATCATCCCCTCGGGCCGCGGCCAGTCGGGGGGCGCGGGCTTCCGCTGGTAGACTTCCTTCATGAACGCCGTCCACGCGGGCGCGGCGAGGCGGCCGCCCTGCGCGTTGGTCATGATCCGCTTGGGCATGTCGAAGCCGAGCCAGACACCGGTCACGAGATCCGCCGTGTAGCCGATGTACCAGACATCGGCAAAGTCGTTCGTCGTGCCCGTCTTGCCGCCCGACGGGATGCGGAAGCCGGCCGCGTAGACGTTGCCGTAGCCGGTGCCGGCGGGCGTGCGGACGACATCCTTCATGATGTCCACCATCAGCCACGCCTCTTCCGGCGAGAGCACCTGCACGCGGACGGGCGTCGGCTCCCAGAGCACCTCGCCGCGCGAGTTCTCGACGCGCACTATCGCGTTGGGGCTCGCGCGCGTGCCGAGGGTCGCGAAGGCGGTATAGGCGGCGACCATCTCGATCGGATGCACCGAGGCCGCGCCGATGTGGATCGCGGGATACGGCGGGATGTCGGACGTGATGCCGAGCTTGCGCGCCATGTCGATCACCGTGTGCTCGCCGACCTCCATGCCCATCCGGATCGCGGCGAGATTGACGGAGCGCGTGAGCGCGCGGCGCAGGTTCATCCAGCCATCGAAGCCGCCGTCGTAGTTCTGCGGCGTCCAGGTCGAGCCGTCGTCCTGCGGCAGCGCGAGCGGCGCGTCCTCGAGCATGTACGTCGGGGGTCGGCCGTTCTGGATCGCCGCCGCGTAGACGAACGGCTTGAACGTGGAGCCGGGCTGCCGAAGCGCCTGCGTGGCGCGGTTGAACTTGGAGTCATCGAAGTCGCGGCCGCCGACCAGCGAGCGGACGGCGCCGGTCCGTGGATCGAGCGAGACGAGCGCACCCTGCAGATACGGCGAGTTGGAGCCGTTGTCGCCGCCCGCCGCGGACCGGGCGATGTACTCCTCGTACGTCGTGTGGCGGAACGCGCCGAGATCGCCGGACTCCACGCGGCGCAGCTGCTGCTCCATCGCCCGCTCGGCCGCGGACTGCATGTCGAGGTCGAGCGTCGTGTACACGCGGAGCCCCTGCTCGTACAGCTGCTGGCCGAACTGCGCGTCGAGCTGGCGGCGCACCCACTCCACGAAGTAGGGCGCGATCTCGCCGGACTCGGTGCGTCGCGCGAGCTGAAGCGGGTAGGCGCGCGCCAGGTTCGCGTCCGCGGTGCTCAGGGCGTCCTCACGCCGCATGAGCTCGATCACGGTGTTGCGGCGCTGGATGGCGCGATCCGGGTAGCGACGCGGATTGTACCGCTCCGGCGCCTTGGGAAGCGCGCCGAGCGTCGCGGCCTCGGCCACGTTCAGGTCGCGCGCCGACTTGCCGAAGTAGCGCTGCGCCGCGGTCTCGACGCCGTACGCGCCGTGTCCGAGATAGATCTGGTTGAGGTACAACTCGAGGATCTTGTCTTTCGTGTAGCGGGCCTCGATCGCGCGCGCGACCTTGGCCTCCTTGAGCTTGCGGACGAGCGTCTTCTCCCGCGAGATGCGCTCGGGGAAGATGTTCCGCGCGAGCTGCATGGTGATCGTCGAGAAGCCCTGGACGAACGACATCGAGCGGACGTTGACCAGCGCGGCGCCGAACACGCGGACCCAATCGATGCCAGCGTGCTGGTAGAAGCGCTTGTCCTCGGTGATGAGGAACGCGTCGCGCACCGACTCCGGGATCTCCGCCAGCCGGATCAGGGTGCGCCGCTCGAGCCCGATCTCGGCGATGAAGCGTCCGTCCACGGCGTACAGCTTGGACGTCTGGCGCGGCGTGTAGTCCTCGAGCACCTCGATGGACGGACACTGCCCGGCCCGGCAGACCAGCGCCCACCCGGCGTACGCGAAACCGCCGGCGAACGCGACCCCGAAGGTGAACGTCACGAGGACGGCCCGGGTGAACCGGGGGCGCTGCTTCCAGAATCGCAGTCGGAACGGATTCGATGACATCAGGTCCTCTTCCCTCTCCCGCGGAGATCGCCTCGCGCGCGTGCCACCGTCGCAAGCTAGTCCGTTCCAGGATGCGCTTCAACGCGACGCGAGAATGACAATACCACCAGGCCAGTCTATTTTTGTGCCATGCTTCAGCATTCGATGCTGGACGAGCTCGCCTGGCGCGGACTTCTCCATCAGCACACCGACGGGCTCGCGGACCTGCTCCAGACGCCGGGCATCAGCGC
>CAYLPM010000566.1:0-4155 GCA_964385525.1 uncultured Gemmatimonadaceae bacterium | reverse complement strand
ACATGCCGACGTTGCGGATGCCGCGCTTCGGGTCGCGCGTGATCACCATCGGAAAGGTGATGTACGGCCCGCCGTCCTCCGGCCAGCACTTGATGAGCGGCAGCCGGTCGAGATTCACTTCGTCGCCGCGCCAGACGACCTGCTGGCACGCCGGCTTCCCGCCCTTCACGCGCGGCGGGAACTTCCCGATCTCGAGCAGCCGCGGCAGCATCGAGAGCTTGGCCATGATGCCGTCGGGCACCTTGGTCTCGAGCAGCTCCGTGATGCGGCGGCCGTGCTCGTCCAGCGCGTCGACGCCGAGCGACATCGCCATCCGCCGCATCGAGCCGAACAGGTTGATGCCGACGGGATACGCCGATCGCGAGCCGTCGCGCAGCGTGACGTTCTCGAACAGCAGCGCCTTGCCGCCGCCGGGCTGCTTCATGACGCGGTCGGCGATCTCGCACAGCTCGAGGTCGACGTGGACAGCCTGGCGGATGCGAACGAGCTCGCCGGCGCGGTCGAGGGCGGAGACGAAATCGGAGAGGGTGTCGAAGGACATCGTTAGCTGCACCGAGTACTTCGTACTGCGTACTGCTCGAGTGGCGTGGACACCGCTACCCCCAGGCACCAGTGGTTTCCAGGGCGCTCATGCAGTACGCAGTACGAAGTACTCATTGCCTTTCCCCCACGTGTACCGCCGCGATGCCCATCGTCAGCGTCCGGAACCTCACACCCGCGAACCCCGCGCGCTCCATCCGCCGCGCCAGCGCCTCCTCGATCGGGAAGTTCGCGACCGACTCCGGCAGGTATCGATACGCGGTCGGATGACCGGTGATCGCCCGACCGACCCGCGGCAGCACGTGGTGGAAGTAGAGGTGATAACCCGCCCGCACCACCCTCGAGCGCGGCGTCGTGAACTCCAGGATCACGAATCGCCCGCCCGGTTCCAGCACGCGGTGCACCTCGCGGAGGCCGGCATCCAGATCGGCGAGGTTGCGGATCCAGAACGCCACGATCGCGCCCGAGACACTCGCGTCGGCGAGCGGCAGTTGGAGCGCGTCGGCCGTGACCGGCGCGACGGGGATGCGCGGCATCGCCCCATTGCCGCCGATCTTCCCCGCCCCCGCTCGCAGCATCGGCTCGGCGAAGTCGGCGCCGATCACCGTCCCGGCAAAGCGCGGGCGGCGGGCCAGCTCCGCGGCGATGTCGAGCGTCCCCGCACACAGGTCGAGATACACGCCCCGCGGCCGCCGCTCCCATGCAAGCTCGCGGATCGCGCGCCGGCGCCAGCCGCGATCGATGTTCAGGCTCAGCAGATGATTCGCCAGATCGTATCGCGGCGCGATCGCCGAGAAGATGCCCTGCACGTACGCACGCTTCTCGGCGCCGCCCGCGGCGGCGCGCCGCGCTTCGCCCGTCTCGATCTCGCTCGCTGCCATTCGACGAAACTTGCCCGCCCCGTCCACCCTCTGCAAGCCACGGCCGACTCCGGCGCGCTGGCCGCTCCCGAGCGCCCTCGCTAGCTTCCCGGCGGACATCGACTGCTTCGCTTCAGCCGCGTCCGCGTCCGGGCCTCGCTCGGCGGCCCGTGTCCGCATTCGTCAGCGCCTCGTCCCGCTCCCTCACCGGATGCCGAGACTCCTCGATCTCCCCAACCTGCCCGATGCCGATGTCGTCGCCCTCGCGCAGGAGGGGCGCGAGCGCGCGTATCGGGAGCTGATCCGGCGCTACGAGCGGCCCGTCTTCTCGCTCATCTTCCGCATGGTGCGCGACCGCGAGATGTCGGAGGACCTCGCGCAGGAGACTTTCATCAAGGTCCTCAACCACATCGACCGCTACCGCCCCGAGTTCAAGTTCTCGAGCTGGCTGTTCAAGATCGCCAACAACGTCGCGATCGATCACCTGCGCAAGAAGCAGCTCGACACTGTGAGCATGTCGGGCTCGCCCCACGCCGGCTCGGCCGCCGAGGCCGAGGCGTCGTCGTTCGAGGTGGTGGAGCAGGGCGAGAGCGCGCTCGACGAGCTCGAGGCGAAGGAGCTCGGTACCGCGATTGAAAGAGCGATCGCCAGGCTGCGCCCCGAGTATCGCGCCTGCATCATGCTCCGTCATGTGGAGGGGCGCTCGTACGAGGAGATCGCCGCGACCCTGGACCTCCCCCTCGGGACGGTCAAGACCTACATCCACCGCGCCCGGCACCAGCTCCGGGACGCCCTCGAGCATCTGCGAACGTGACCGTGGCCCCCCCCGCTTTCCTGCCCCCATTCCGGGCCTCCCGAAGGCCCGTAAAGTGCCCTGAAACCGGGCATTGGACCCCGCCGTACGACCTGGTGGAGGAACCGTGAATCACAGGCATCTATTCCCCGACGAGATCGACCTGCTCCTCGATGGCGAGGTGGGGTTCGGCGTGGCGCAACTCAAGGCGCACGTCGAGCAGTGCCCCGAATGCCGGGGCCGGCTGGACGAATCGCGGGTCTTCGTCGAATCGCTCGAGCGGCTGCCCGAGCTTGCGCCGTCCCCGCTCTTCGCCGATCGGGTGATGGCGGACGTCAACGTCTTCGTTCCGTGGCACGTCGCCGCGCGAGACGCCGTCGTGCAGCGCGTCCCGCGCTCGCAGCCGATGCGCGTGCTCGCCGGCGCGATGGCGACGTGCGCGGCCCTCGTGCTGGCCGTCATCTCGGTGGCCGTCGTCGCCCGCTTCGATCTCTTCGTCTTCTTCGTCTCCGGCGTCGCGTTCGATCGGGCGCGCGAGATCGCGCTCACCGCGGCCGGCGGGACGCTCACATCGCTGTTCGGCGAGGCTGCCGCTGCGGCGATTCTGGCGAGTGGGTCCTCGGGACTCGCCCTGGCGCTGCTGGCATTGCTGATCACGGCCACTCTCGCCGTGCTCGGCATGCGGAGCTTGATGATCGCCCGCAGCCGGAGCCGGTAATGGTCGACCTGCACTCCGCGCGCTCCCCCCGCCTCGTCCGCGGAGGGGCTCTGGGCTGTGCGCTCCTGCTGGCCATGGGCACCGCGCCACGGCTTCACGCACAGGATGCTCAGACCACATCGGCCGCCGGCACCGCGCTCGAAGCGCGGATCGAGCGGATCGAGCAGCACCCGCTCGGGCTGGACCTGCCACCCATCGACAGCATCATTCGCGGCGGACACACGGTGCAGCGCGGCGAGGTGCTGGCCGGCCGCTTCGCCGTTTCGGGCGGGACACTCGAGGTGCTCGGCACGATCGACGGCAACGCGATCGCGATCGACGGCGACATCGTCGTCCGCGACGGCGGCGTGGTGCGGGGCGATGCGCTGGCCGTGGGTGGCCGCGTGCGTGTAGAGGGTGGGCTGATCGAGGGCGAGATGCGCTCGCTCAGCGGAGTCGGCGCGGCGGCGATCGGCGAGCCGGCCGCCGGGGCACCATCGCCGATGGAAGCGACGCGGCATGCCATCTCGCTCGTGCTCGGATGGCTCATGATGATCGCGATCATCGGCATTGGCGTGCTGATGTTCGCCGGCACGCACCTCCAGGCGGTGGAGGAGGCGCTCGAACGCCGTTTCGCCCGCTCGTTCTGGACCGGGCTCCTCGGACAGTTGGCGATCGCGCCGGTACTCCTGCTCCTCATCGTCGGGCTCACCCTGACGGTGCTCGGCATCCTGCTCATTCCGTTCGCGGTGGTCGCGTACACCCTGCTGATTGCCGGGCTCCTGACGCTGGGATTCCTCGCCGTCGCCCGCCGCACCGGCGGAGCCCTGTTCCGCACGGGCTCGATGAATTCGGACGCGGAACGGCGCGCGCGCCTGCGGTCGCTCATGATCGGGATCCTGATCTACGTCGGACTGTGGCTGCTCGCCGCGGTCTTCACCTCGTCACCGATCATCGGTGGTGCGCTGCGAGGCCTCGCCGTCGTCGTCACGTGGGCCGCCCTCACGGTGGGCCTCGGAGCGACGATGCTGACGCGCGCCGGCACCCGCACGTCGGAGCACAAGACGGTCTCGCCAGCCGGCGTCGACGAGCTCGCGTGGAGCACGCCGACGCCGGTGACCGGCGTGGCCGCCGCGCGCCGACCCACTCCAGCGGGGCGCGTGAAGGAGCGCATGTGAGCTCTCCGGTGGTCGGACGCGGCCCGGCCTCCGCGAGCGGCTCGGAACGGACGGTCACGACCGGCGGCGGGGTGAGTCGATTGACGA
>CAYLPM010000565.1:0-1579 GCA_964385525.1 uncultured Gemmatimonadaceae bacterium | reverse complement strand
GCAGAACCTGCGGCGAGGGATGGGTGAGGAGGAAGCGCGGCGGAAGGCGATGCTCACCATCGGTGGAATGGAGAGGGTCAAGGAAGACGTCCGGGATGCGCGAGGCACGCGGGCGCTCGAGGACTTCGTGCGCGATTTCCGCTTCGCTCTCCGACGGCTCGTGAGGGAGCGAGCCTTCTCGATCCCGACCGTCGCGACCATCGCGTTGGGAATCGGCGTCACGACGGCGGTCTTCGCGATGTTGAACGCCATCCTTCTCAGGCCGCTTCCGTACGCCGACGCCGACCGGCTGGTCGACGTGCGGCACGTAGCCCGGGAGGGTGAACTGATGGGTTTGACCGGGCTCTCCCCGGGCACGTTTCTTCACTACCGCGATGGAAATCGTTCCTTCGAGGAGATCGCAGTCTACCGGGAGACCAGCCGCACCCTGACCGACGCCGACGCTCCCGAGCAGGTTCGGATGGCACAGGTCTCGACCGGTCTCTTCGGCGTGCTGCGTACGACGCCGTATCTCGGAAGATTTCCAGGCCGGGTCGATGTCGGTGGCGCGGTCATCAGCCACGCCCTCTGGGTTCGGCGCTACGGCGCAGACCCTGAAATCGTCGGCCGAACGATCGAGATCGATCGTTCGCGTGAAACTGTAATCGGCGTGGCGCAGCCCGGCTTCCACTTCCCGCATCCCGACACGCACGTGTGGACGACGTCGCAGATGGAGGGGCTGATCGCCAAATTCGGAGCCAATAACATTAGCGGCTTCTACATGAGCGCCGTCGCGCGACTCGAGCGGGGTGTGTCGGTCGAAGCGGCCGGGCGCGACCTCGATCGGCTCGTCAGCACCCTTCCGAATGCCTTCCCCGGTCTTACCACGGAGGCGCTCGAGGAGATGGGATTGCGCGCCACGATCGCTCCCCTCAAGGAGGCGATTGTCGGCAACGTGCGCACGGCCCTCCTGCTGCTCTCGGCGACGGCTGGATTTCTGCTCCTCATCACGTGGGGGAACGCGACGAACCTCGGCATGCTCCGGGCCGAGCACCAGCGAAAGGAGGTCGCGCTCGAGCGGGCACTCGGCGCAACCGATGGCCGACTCGCCAGACGGTTTCTGTGCGAGAGCATCCTCCTGGCCGCTCTCGGCGGCACGGTGGGCTTCCTCCTCGCCCGTCTGGCGATCAGTCTCCACTTCGGATTCGCTGCGGAACAGATCCCGCGGCTCGGCGAGGTCGGTGTCGACTGGTTCGTCGCCGGCTTCGCCCTCGCCCTTTCGCTCGTGACGGCAATCCTCCTCGCCACGGTCTCCCTCGTGCTCGCGCGGCGGCCGGGCTTCGCGGGCGCACTCGTGGGCGCGTTCGGCCGGGTGACGACAGGCCGGAGGGAACAGGTCGGAAGGCAGCTCCTCGTCGCCGGCCAGATCGCCCTGGCTCTCACGCTGCTCATTGGCTCGGCGCTGATGGCGCAGAGCTACTGGAAGCTGGCGCGAGTCGAGCTCGGGTTCGATGCCGAGGGCGCCCTCACGTTCCATCTGCCGCTGCCGTACGCGGCGTACGGCGATGCGCAGGCCAAGGCCCTGTTCCACCACGAGGTG
>CAYLPM010000564.1:0-4528 GCA_964385525.1 uncultured Gemmatimonadaceae bacterium | reverse complement strand
CGGCTTCGGCGTGCTGCGCGCGATGAAGGAACGCGGTGTCGACGTTCCCGTGATCGTGTACACGGGAACGGGGGACTTCGATCGGTGCGTGCAGGCGATGCGGCTCGGTGCCTTCGGCTTCATCGACAAGGCGGAGCCGATGGAGCGCGTCGTTCACGAGATCGAGATGGTGCTGGAGCGGCGGAGATTGATCTCCGAGGTGAATGCCATCCGCCGGTACGATGGCGGCGATTCGGCGCTGCTCGGGGATTCGCCGGCGATGCGGAAGCTGAAGAACGAGATCGCGCGCGTGGCGCCGATTCCGTCGCCGGTGCTGATCCTGGGAGAAAGCGGCTCGGGGAAGGAGATCGTCGCGCGCGAGGTGCACCGGTTGAGCGGACATGCGAAGGAGCCGTTCATCGCGGTGAACAGTGCGGCACTGCCCGAGAGCCTCGTGGAGAGCGAGCTGTTCGGGCACGAGCGTGGGGCGTTCACCGGGGCGGCGACGACGCGGAAGGGGGCGTTCGAGACGGCGGGGAAGGGGACGATCTTTCTCGACGAGATCGGGGAGCTGCCGTCCCAGGCGCAGGCGAAGCTGCTGCGAGTGTTGGAGCAGCGGGAGATCGTACGCGTGGGATCGAGCCGGACGATCTCCGTGCCGGCGCGCGTCGTGGCGGCGACGAATCGGAGTCTCGCCGACGAGGTTGCGCACGGGAGGTTCAGGGAGGACCTCCGGTTCCGGCTCGAAGTGCACGTGCTGCGGGTGCCACCGCTCCGCGAGCGCCTGTCAGACGTTCCGGAGCTGGTGGAGCATCTGTTGGTGACGACGTGTGCGCGGTTCGGCATGAGGCGGAAGCGGGTCTCTTCCGACACGATGTCGTTGCTGATGAGCCACGAGTGGCGGCGAAACAATGTCAGAGAGCTGCGGAACATCGTCGAACGGATGATCATCGCGACGGACGGGGAGGAGGTTGGCGTGGGAGGGGTGCCGGCAGAGATCCACTCGCCGGCCCCGCGGCGCGAAGGTGCGGAGGACGGCGCGAGCACGTCAGGTCGAACCTTCGTCGAGCTCAAGGCCGAAGCCGAACGGCGGATCGTGCTGCTCGCGCTCGAGCGCAACGAGTGGCACGTTACTCAGACGGCGCGTGAGTTGGGCCTGGCCGATCATGCCAGCCTGCTCAAGGTGATGCGTCGCCTCGGCATCGAGCGGCGCGAGAACGGCTCCTAGTCATCGGGAGTCGTCGCGATCGCGGGGCGGCCGGACGGGGCAGGCCGTGACGCGCGGTCAGTACCTTCTTCCGGAGGCGAAGAAATGATCGGTCTCGTTTTCATGGCGTTCTTCATCGGCACGATCCTGTGGGCACTGAACACGCTGGATCGCATCCGAGCCGAGCAGCGTCAACTCGTCGCCGCGGTAGCCGCCCTGCACGTGAAGCTCGACCGGTTGGCCCCCGGGATCGGCGAAACGAATGCGCGGCTCAACTGACGAGGAACGGCCAGCGAGCCCGGACAGCGTGGCGCCCTGGTGCGCTCGAGTGATCTGTCGAGCGTGGCCCCTCGGGAGGCTCAGGCTGCCGCGGCTGCCCGACCCGATGAGGCGATTGAAGACCTGCCGTCGCTCTTGAGGTATGGGCGCCGATCGCGCGACCAGCGCGGCGCCGACCCACCCACCCGAGGATCGCCATGCACCTCGCTCACCGCTCACTCGTAGCCTCGCTCGCGCTGACCGTCACGGGCGCGGCCGCCGCCGGTTTCGTCCTCGCCACCGCCGCCCACGCGCAGCGCATCACGGAGGCACCAGCCATGTACCGCGGCGGTGCCACCTGCTCGACGAAGTTCCCAGGCTCATTCCTCGACATCGGGACCGGAGCCTGCTGGCAGTGTCCAACGACGAATCCCCAGCGAACCGTCTTCCCGGTCACCGGCGCCCAGGCGTGCGAGCGCCCGGCCCACGAGCAGTTCAGGCGGGCGGGTGGCCCCGAGAACCCCTCCGGCCTCCTGCGCACCGACTGTCGCAGCGGGTGGTTCCTCGACATCGGCAAGGGCAGGTGCTACACCTGCTCGGGCTACAATCGAACCGCCTACGCGGTGGATCACGCCCGCGCCTGCTCGAGGCTCGTCCCCGTCGCCCGGTCTAGCGCCTCGCGCAATGGTGTTGAAGGATGTCCCCCGGGAGCGTTCCGCAACGGGCTCACCGCCAACTGCTATGCCTGTCCCGCCGGTCACTCACGCAACGCGCTGATCGCGGATGACCTGACCAAGGTCAACGCGTGCACCGCGATCTCGTTCGCCTCCGGTCCGGACCCGACACAACAGAAGTTCGACGCGGCGAAGAGTGCCCAGTCGGGGAGCCGCGACATGCTCGGTACCACTGCCTCGAGCCTGACCAACCACGACCCGAATACCGGGGGCTTCGACCTGATCTCGCGCGCGGCCATGAAGGCACTCGTCGACGGCGAGCTGCTCTACCTGAACGGCTTCGACGCCGTCACCTGGCTGGCCTCAGCGGGACTGGCGGTGGGTCTCGGCTACACGCACAGCTATGGCTACGTGATGTCCAAAGTCGACGGTGCCCTCCAGTGCCGGAAGACCTGGTCCAACGCCTTCACCGGAGGCGTCGCCGCCAGCGTCGGCGCGACGTTCACGATCATTCTCCAGAAGGGGGCGAGCGAGGGCGCGAGCGAGACCAACGGCTGGCAGGTCGGCGCGTCGTATCCTCCCGTCACCGGCGGATGGGGACTGCACTGGGATTCGCGAACCGGCGCCCTCAGCTCGGCGTACAACTTCGGCCCCGCGGTCGAGCTGGAGGTGAACTTCTCCGAGTACGCGCACTCGTGGTCGGAGATTGGAAAGGTCGTCGACTGCGATGCGATGACGTGGGGTGCCCGCTGGTGGATCCTGTAGACCGCGAATGCGGCGATCGGGTGTCGGCGCACCGGCGCGCGGCCCATCCCGCGGCGCGCTTGCGCTCCACACCCGATCACGCATATTCGGTCGCGACACTCGCCGTCCTCCATCCTGCCGTCTCATCATCCAACCTGGAACTCTCATGCGAACGACGAAAGCGTGCGGGCCCACGCTGACGGGCTTGGTCGTGGCGGCGCTCGCGAGCATCGGCATGCCGACACTCGCGAGCGCGCAGGCGAACGTGGAAGTGATCCCCTACTTCGCCACGTACTATGCCCTGACGAGCCTCGGATACAACAACGCACCCGGCGAAGACGTCGACGTCAAGCAGGGCAGCGCGCCGATGGCCGGCGCGCGGATCCGGGCCCGGATCACCGACATCTTCTCGGTCGAGGGGAGCGTCGCCTTCGGCAACAGTCCGATCACGGGCCTCTCCGAGGATCCGGACGTCGGCGAGGTCGGCTTCGCCCTCTCCGGCAACATCCTGATCGCCAACGGTCGCGTGGTCTACCGCCTGCCCCGCAGTAATCTCTACCTGCTCGGCGGAGCCGGTATCGTGCAGCGTGGCGGGGACTTCTGGGATCTCGCCGAGGATCCCCAGAAAACCAGCATCGGTGGCGTCCTCGGAGCCGGCGTGCGAGCCGCGGTCACGCCAAGGTTCGCGCTCGATGTCGCCTTGGAGGCGAATCTCTACTCGGTCGATCCCGATGGCGACGAGACCACCTTCGACTCCAAGTTCCAGCAGGACTTCCTGATCGTCATCGGCATCCCGATCCCGATCGGCGGCTGACGAGTCGCCGGACATGATGTGAGGTTGCGTCGCCCGGAATCCCGGGCGGCGCGACGCAGTTGGCGCAGGGCGAGTGGCCTGATCGCCGCACCCCGTATCCCGGAAGCGGAGGAGGGCGACGCCGCGGTCAGTCCCTCCGCACCAGCGCCGGCACTTCGACGGGCTGTGTGGCCGAATTTCCCTCGACGCCGAGCTGACCGCGCGCATCGTCGCCCCAGCAGAACACGCGTCCGTCCCTCGCCAGGGCGCACGCGTGTCGCGCCGCGACGGCGAGGGCGGTGAACCGCTGCGAGCTCGCGACCGCCGTCGGCGCCGACCGGCGCGTGCGGTTCCCCGTCCCGAGCTGGCCCTGCGCGTTGTCGCCCCAGCAGTGAATCGATCCGTCGGACGCCAGTCCGCACGTGTGCGCGTCGCCGACACCAATGTCGGTGAACGTGAGCCGCCCGGCCTCCGCCGGCTGGAGTCGCTCGCGTGTCGAGCCGTCACCGAGCTCCCCGACGCGATTCTCACCCCAGCACAGCACACGACCGGTCGCGGCGAGCGCGCAGGTGTGATTCGCGCCCGCCCGGATCCGCGTCAGTCGCGTGCCGGCATCGACCGCTCTCGGTGCCGTTTCGTTCTGCCGGAAGCCGTGGCCGAGAGCGCCAGCGAAGCCGTATCCCCAGCAGTGCGCCCGGCCGTCCGCCGTGATCCCGCACGTGTGCTCCCGGCCCGCGCTCAGGGTGGTGAACGCAAGGTCTCCGGACACCGGACCGGGAACCGACCTCGCTCTGGTCGAGCCATCGCCGAGCTGACCGGAATTGTTCGCGCCCCAGCAGTGGGCGCGGCCGTTCTCCGCGAGCCCGCAGGTGT
>CAYLPM010000563.1:0-1636 GCA_964385525.1 uncultured Gemmatimonadaceae bacterium | reverse complement strand
GAACTCGCCCGTCTTGTCCAGCTCCTCGGCAAACTGCTGAGCGCGGAGCTGGCGTACCGCGAGGAACTCGAGCACGCGGTCCTTCACGTCGGGCAATCCGTAGTGATCCTCGTCGAGCACCGTCTCGGCGTGGTTGAGGTCGAGATCGTCGTCGGAGCGGTCGTTCCACGGCAGCTCGGCGATCCACTCGAGATACGTGCGAATGACCTGCGCTTCCATCGACTCGCGCCCCGAGCGCTCCAGTCGGCCGAGCTCGCGCTCCACCTCCACGCGAGCCTCCTTCGGCAGCTCGAGCTTGTTGAGCCGTTCGCGCAGCTCCTCGATCTCGCGCGACTGATCATCGTCGCCCAGCTCCTTCTGGATCGCCTTCAGCTGTTCGCGCAGGTACATCTCGCGCTGGCGCTCGCCGAGCTCCTCCTGGACCTGCGACTTGATCTCCTCCTGCGCTTCGATCATGCCGATCTGCCGCTGCACGTGCACGCGCACGCGGCGCCACCGCTCCTCCACGCTCAGCGTTTCGAGCAGCCCCTGCTTCTCCGGCACCGTCAGGTCGATGTAGCCGGCGACGAGGTCGGCGAACTTGCCCGGCTCCGTGACGGCGTCGAGCACCTGATGGACGACTTCCTCGGGGAGCCCGCGACGTTCGCCCAGTTCGGCGGCCCGCTCGCGAATCTCCTTGTGCAGCGCCGTGAACGCGGGATCCTCGACGTTCGCCGGCTGCATTTCCTCGACCGGCATGACCACGGCACTGAGGTAGTTCTCGGTCTGCGTGTACTGCAGGGCCGTCGCGCGCTCCTCGCCCTGCAGGAGCAGCTGCACGCCTCCCAGCCCGCGCTGAATCTGCCCGATGCGCGCGATGACGCCGGTCGAGTAGAGGATCTCGGGAGCGGGCTCCTCGGCGTTGTCGCGCTGCGCGACCGCGAAGACGAGGCGGTCGCCGCGCAGCGCGGCCTCGATCGCCCGCAACGTGCCCGGGCGCCCGGCCGCGATTGGCTGCGTCAATCCCGGAAACGTCACCGTCCCGCGCAGCGGCAGGACGGGAAGGGTCTGGCGTGTACCCATGTGGTCACCTGAATGAAAGGTCGGGACGGCCGCCCCGGTCCGTTCCCCGGGGCCGCACATCCCATTCCAACCAGGCCGCTAGGATGCCCCGTCGCGGCCTCGCAGGTTCGTGTATCCGATCGTGCACCGTGATGTTCCCGGGGCACGATCCGCTCCCTTGAGGTACGACATCCGGACAGTCTTTGCAACTTCTCACCGCCACCCTGACGTAGGGATGCTGCCGCATCGGCAACCGCGCTTTTCAGAATGGGTGGCAAATGCTACACTACTACTCCACCAGTCGTCTCACCGGCCGGAACCCCCGAGTGTCTGATCCCATCGCATCATCTTCCGAGCGCGACCTGCGCGCGCACGTCGAGCGCGCGCTGGCCGCGCATTATGAGCTCGAGCAGGAGCTCGGTCGCGGGGGGATGGGGATCGTCTACTGCGCCAAGGACCGCCGCCTCAAGCGGACGGTGGCGATCAAGCTGCTGCCGCCCGAGCTCGCCTTTCGCGGGGAGATCCGGTCGCGGTTCCTGCGGGAGGCGGAGACGGCTGCGCAGTTGAGTCACCCGAACATCGTGCCGATCTACAC
>CAYLPM010000562.1:0-8624 GCA_964385525.1 uncultured Gemmatimonadaceae bacterium | reverse complement strand
GAAGCGGCACGCCCGGCTCGAGGGCGGACACATCCCGCGGAATCGACTCGAGATCATCCGCGAAGTGCTGGACTGGCTCGACCTGCATCTGGGACCGGTTCAGCAGGCATCGACGCTGGCCGAGACGCAGCCGTAAGCGTCGCGCGGTGGCGGGCCGTGCCGGACGAGCAACCGCGGACGGTACCGGCCGGCTCCCGCGCGTCAAACTCGGCGCTGTCGGTCGACAATGTCGGTTCTCGCTCGGCTTCGGCGCATCCGCTCGATGGACGGGTCATGTCGACCCGCCGAGCTCCCGGAGGGATGAGCCAATGTCGATTCGACCGATTCACACGGTTGCCTGCGCGCTCCTCGCGATCGCGCCGCTGACCGCCGTCCACGCGCACGAGCCGCCGACGCCGAGCTTCGGCGTGGCGCAGCTCGCGACGGGCATCCGCATGCACTACGCCGAGCAGGGCGATGCCCGAGGCCCGGCGGTCATTCTGCTCCACGGCTATTCCGATTCGTGGTTCTCGTTCAGCCGGATACTGCCGAAAGCCTCGTCGCGCGTGCGCATGTATGCGCTCGATCTGCGCGGGCACGGGGAGTCGGACCGACCGGCGCAAGGCTACGCGATGCGGGATCTCGCGGCGGACGTGATCGCGTTCATGGACGCGAAGGGGATTCAGCGCGCGACGATCGTCGGGCACTCGATGGGAAGCATCGTCGCGCAGCAGGTCGCGATCGCCGCTCCAGCCAGGGTCCAGCGGCTGGTCCTGGTCGGCAGCGGCAGGTCGGTGCGCAACATGGCCGGCATCGGCGAGTTCGCCGATGTCGTTGGCGAGCTCGCCGATCCGGTGCCCGCGAGGTTCCTGCGCGAGTTCCAGGAGAGCACGATTCACGCACCGGTGCCGCCCGCGTTTCTGGATAGCGTGATCGATGAGAGCCGGAAGCTTCCCGCGCGCGTGTGGAAGGAGTTGATGGTCGGGATGCTTGCGGCGGACCCTCCGACGGCGCTCGCCGACGCCGGCATTCCGACCCTCATCGTGTGGGGCGATCACGATCAGTTCTTTTTGCGCGGCGAGCAGGAGGCGCTGCTGGCGATGCTCCCGGCGTCGAGGCTGGTCGTGTTCGACGAGACGGGACACGCGGTCCACTGGGAGAAGCCGGAGGCGTTCGTGCAGACGCTGGAGGCGTTCCTGAAGTCGTGAGACCGTGAGGCGAAATGACGACATACCCGGGCCCGGCGGACGCGCGTTGCGTGCCTGCCGGGCCCGATCGTGCGCCAGCCCGTCCGCGCCGTCGATCCGGTACCTCTCCGGCGCGGCGGAGGGGCGCGTCGAGGCCGTGCACGCCGATGACGAAGACGACATCACGTGGGGCCAGCAGCAATGCTCACTCCTCGATGATCCGACGGACTCCGTCCAGTCGCTGCATGAACCACCGTCCGCGCGGCGAGTCGAGGTCATCGAAGCGCACGCCGCGGCCGGTCGAGGTCGAATGGATGATCCGTCCGTCGCCCGCGTACATGGCGACGTGATCGATACGCGAGCTCTCCAGACGGAAGAAGAGCAAGTCGCCAGGAAGCAGCGCGCCACGGCGATAGGTCACCAGTCGTC
This sequence comes from uncultured Gemmatimonadaceae bacterium, assembly GCA_964385525.1. Classification (GTDB taxonomy): domain Bacteria; phylum Gemmatimonadota; class Gemmatimonadetes; order Gemmatimonadales; family Gemmatimonadaceae; genus DATKCV01. The sequence continues at coordinate 7,029 of CAYLPM010000562.1, read as the reverse complement.
CGGCCTTCGCCTGCTCGCGCGCGGTGCGCGGCAGCGTCGTCCCGTGGTTGGCGTACACGTGGCGCACGAAACCGGAGCAGTCGAATCCCTCGCGCGGCGACGCACCGCCGAGGCGATAGCGAGTCCCGAGGTGCGATTCGGCGCTCTCGATCAGGCGAAGGCGGCGCGCGGTGACGCGACTCATGGTAACCCGATCGCGTGATGGCGCGTTCACGCGCGGCGAGTACGACTCGGGTGTATCGCGCGGGTCCGCGCCCGCGCGCCGAGCGCCGCCGCCGCCGCCGCCGAACCCGAAAGTCAGGCCGACCCTCTGCTCCCAGCCGCGCACGATGCCGAGCGAGAATGCCTCGACGTCGTCGAAGGGCGCGCGCCGGCGCGTCTCGAGCTGAAGCGCGACGTTCCCGCCGAAGGGAACGCGCGCGCTGCCGCCGTAACTCCACATCGCGGCGGCATCCGCTCCGCCGCGATCGATGCGCGAGAGTCCGACCATGCCGATGCCTGCGAACGGCATCACGGAGAACGCACGCGGTCCCGCGAGATCGAGCTGGAGGTCGAGATCCACCGCGCCGTAGACGCGCTCGCGGTCGACGCCGCGCTCACCAAACACCGCGCTGAACACCGGCCCGGCCCCGGCCGAGAGGCGCATCGCGAGCGCGCCGTATCCGGATCTGAGCTCGAGGCCGGCGAGATTGGGCGCTGTGTGGAGCGACGAGTTGCGCGCGACGAACAGTCCGGCGGAGGCGTGGGCCTGGGCGGCGGCGCTCAGCGGGGTGAGCGCGAGAAAAAACATCAGGCGGTGCATGGGCCACTCGCTTCAGGGGTCGACTCCGAGCGAAAGCACGTGCGGGGCCAGCCCGGGACCGACGGCGGAAATCGTTGTGCGCACGGTGGTTGATCGTCGGCCCCGATGCGCCCCGGATGATCGGTGCCCACCCCCGAGGACGCGCCTGTGTCCTGAAGGATCGACGGGCGTGTGCAATGACGCGACGAGCGGCACGAACGACGGCGCGATCCGTGATCGACACTCCAACCTCGAGCATGGTCGGGCCCGCGACTTGCTGCCACGCTCGACCGTATCTCTCCCGCAGCTCCAGGGCGCACGCCCGGCACTACCGCGGTCGTCAGACATCCCCAACGAGGATTCCATGATCGCCTTGACCCGTGCGATGGTCACGTCGCTCGTTGCGATCGCGTGCATCACCTCCGCTTGTGCACCCGCGGAGCAGGGCGGCGACCCGGACTCGCTCGCCGACACCGCTGCCGCCGCCGATGCCGAGATGCTTCTTCGCACCAATGCCACCGAGTATCAGGTGGATACGACCGGCGGGGAGATCGCCGTGTCGATCGCCGTCTCGGTCGCGAACGAGACGACCGACTCTCTGTTCCTCTCGACCTGCGGGGCGAACACGCCATCGTACCTCATGGAGCGGCTCGCGGATGGCGAATACACGGTGGCGCTGCGTCCCGTGTGCCCGATGATCGCGACACCGCCACTCGTGATCGCGCCGGGTGCGTCGCGTACTGACACGCTGATGATGCGCGCCGCCCTGCCCCGCGCGGGCGAGGCCGCCGTCTCCGCGCCCAACTTCGAGGCCGACGGGGTCGAAGGGAGCTATCGCATCATCTATGAGATCTTCGAGCGCGGCTGGGATGTCGGGGGAACGCCGGATCCGGCGACACGGTTGACGCTGGATGCGCGGAGCTCCAACCGGTTCACGCTGAGACCGTGAGGGCGCACGCGGTCCCATCGTCAATGGGTCGCGGCGAGACGATCTGAAGTGCCTTGCGCGGGAACACGGGAAGCGGGACGGGGATTTGCATCCCGTGATCCGACCACCACTCGCGACCCGAGGCACGAATGGCAGAAGTGCAGCACCCACGAACCTCCCCGCCGCTTCTCGAGCCCGGCACGCGGGCCCCCGACTTCGAGCTCCAGTCCGCGCCGAACGAAGTCGTCCGTCTCAGCGCCCTTCGCGGCCGCCCGCTGATTCTGGCGTTCTACCCCGCCGACTGGAGCCCCGTCTGCGGCGACCAGATGGTGCTCTACAACGAGCTGCTGGAAGTGTTCGCCGAACACGATGCGCAGCTGCTCGGCATCTCCGTGGATGGCGTGTGGTGCCATGCCGCGTTCGCCGAGGACCGCGGCCTGGGCTTTCCGCTGCTCAGCGACTTCGAGCCGAAGGGAGCGATCGCGCGGACGTACGGAGCGTACCGGGAGCAGGACGGCACGAGCGAGCGCGCGCTGTTCGTGATCGATCGCGATGGCGTCATCCAATGGAGTTACCGCTCGCCGATCGGAGTGAATCCGGGTGCCGACGGAATCCTGCACGCCCTCGAGTCACTGCACGGAGGCGGCGAGGACGCCCGCACGCAGCCGCCGCGACCCGACGCCGCGCGACCGCACTCGGTCCGCACCGACACCCCCCGTTCCGACGAGCTCCGGCCGTGAGCGAATCGCGGCTCACGCCGCCGGTCGGCGAGAGCGATCACGCGTCGGGGCCGACGGATGCGCCGGTCACGCTGGTGGAGTACGGCGATTACGAGTGCCCGGTCTGCGGAATGGCCTACCCCATCGTGAAGGCGGTTCAGCGCACGCTCGGCAGCCGGCTGCGATTCGTCTTCCGCAACTTCCCGCTCAAGCAGTCACACCCGCACTCACAGCGCGCGGCCGAAGCGGCCGAAGCGGCGGCCGCGCAGGGGAAGTTCTGGCCGATGCACGACGTCCTGTTCGAGAACCAGCACGCACTCGAGGACGAGGATCTCATCCGCTACGCCAAGTCGATCCGCCTCGACACCGACCGCTTCGTGGCCGAGCTCGAGGCCGGCACTTTCACGAAGCGCGTCCGCGATGACTTCAGGCACGGCGTGAAGAGCGGCGTGAACGGGACACCGACGTTCTTCGTGAACGGCGAGCGGTACGACGGCACCTGGACGGATGAGGGCGCATTCGCCCGGGCGCTGCGAGCGTTCACCGACGCACGTGAAGCGTCCCGAGCCGATCGCATGTAACGATTTCAGGCAGTACCCGCTGTCTGGCTGGCGCTTCTCCACATGCCGCGGGACCCTCCAGCGCTCGGCCCCAATTGCGGCTGCCGGTTTCATCCACATTTCCACATTCGCCCGAGGACGGTTATCCACACGATCCACAACGACTTGTGACGTTGCCTGGGACGCTGGCGTTCGTGACTGTGTCACCGACCGGAACCGCTCCGGTGGGTGCACGAACACTCGAGTGCCGTCGCGTACGGAGGCAGCTTCATGGTGGCCCGTCGGTCTCAGCAGTTCACGAGTCAGGAGTGGAACGGCCTGTGGGGCACCGACGCGCGCTACTATGCGCGTCGCAGCGACGGCGCCTGTTTCGCCTTCGACGGAACGATGACCGTGTTCGATCTCGCCGGTTCGTCGCCGCCCTCTCTGCACGCCCGACCCGTCGCGGCGCTGCCGCATGGCGGTCGCTACACGCTGCGAGTGTTCGCCGCGCGGCCGATCGACGCGGGCCCGAGACCGGATGCGACGGATGAGTCGGCGAATGCCGCCCAACCGCGCCGCCGGGCCGCGCGACTCTTCGCGTACGGAGTGAGGCGGCCGGTTCCTCGGTAGGCCGCGCGCCGTCACCCTCGCTCGCCTCAGTCGATCACTCGTCGAACCGCCGCGGTCTTCGGATCGCCGGTGTTCGGCGTCCCGGTCGGCTCGATGATCAGGATGTGGGTTTCGTCGTCGGCGACCGGCCGATGCTCGACTCCCCGAGGGACGACGAACATCTCGCCGGGACCGAGCGACACGCTGCGATCGCGCATCTCGATGGTCAGTCGGCCGTGGAGGACGAGGAAGAGATCGTCCGTGTCGTCGTGCTTGTGCCAGACGAACTCGCCCTTCGCCCTGACGACCATTACATCGTGGCCGTTGAACTGGGCCACGGTGCGCGGTTGCCAGTGCTCGGCGAACGTCGAGAGCTTCGCGCGAAGATCGACCGGGTTCATGTCCTCACTCCTCTCGCAACTCTCTGGCGGGATCCACGCGCGCAGCGCGTCGGGACGGCAGGAACATCGCGACGGCGGCCGCAGCCAGCATCGCGCCCCCCATCGCCGCATACGAGAGCGGGTCGAGCGGGCCGATGCCGTACAACATGCTGCGCATGGCATGCGATGCGGCGGCGGCGAGAAGTATGCCGATCCCGAGCCCGATCCCGGTCGCCCACGCGCCCTGACGCATCATGAGCGCGACGACCCGTACCCTGGTCGCGCCGAGCGCCATCCGGACGGCGACCTCGCGCCGCCGCTGAGTCGTGGCGAAGCTCACCACCCCGTAAATGCCGACCACCGCGAGTAGAAGCGCGATGACGCCGAGCGTTGCCGCCAGCCCTGCCCGGATGCGAGACGGCGCAAGCAGGCGGTCCAGTCGGTCCTCCATCGTCTCGGTGCGGACGACGATGGCGGGATCGAGCACACGCGCCCACTCCGTCACGGCAGCCGCAACGGGCGTGGTGGCGCCACTCGTTCGCGCAATGATCGTCGCATAGGGCGCGCGGTCAGCCGGCAGGTAGGCGATCGTGAGAACCATGCGTTGCTGCGTCGCCACTCCGGCGTCACCGGCGATGCCGACCACGCGATACAGGCGTCCCCGTAGTCGAAAGAGCCGGCCGAGTGCGTCCGCCTCCGGCCAGAGCTGTCTCGCGGCCGTGGCACTGACGACGCTGGGGACGGGCTCACTCGATCGCGCCTCGGCATCCGTGAACGTGCGGCCGCGCAGGAGTGGTAATCGAAGGGTCTCCAGGTACGTCGACGAGACGCGGTTGTAGAAGAGGAGGACGCCCGTCGTCGCCGCACCCGGACCCGCCTCGGGTGTGATCCGCTCGACACCGCCGCCGCCGAGGGGTAGATAATCCGCGGTCGCCACGGAGACAACGCCCGGAGACGCCACCAGGCGCTCGACGAGTTGCTCGTGCACGGCCCGTGCGCTCTCCTCGCCGTAGCCGAGCCGCGAGAGACCGAGCGAGGCGGAGAACACGTTGCGCGGATCGATCCCCGGATCGACGGCCGTCGTGGCGAGTGCGGAGCGCATCAACAATCCCGTCATCACCAGCAGCAGTGTGCTTCCGGCGATCTGGCATGCCACCATGGCGGTACGGACCTGTGCAAGGCGAATCGATCGTGCGCCGAACGCGAACGCACCGCGCATTGCCGAGGTCAGCTCGACGCCAGTCGCCTGGAGCGCCGGCGCGAGCCCGAAGAGCAGCACCGTTGCCAGAGCGAGCAGGAGCGCAAACCCCAGCACGACGGCGTCAGGCACCAGGTTCACCTGGAACTCGCGCACGGGTTCCACGACGCGGACGATCCCGGGTACGACATGTGCCAGCCCGAACCCCACCACACCGGCCGCAAGTGCGAGCACGACACTCTCGACGAGGAGCTGCTCGATGAGGCGCGCGCGGGACGCGCCGACCGCAAGGCGGATGCCGATCTCCCTGCGACGCGCGACCGCTCGCGCGAGGAGCAGGTTCATCACGTTCACGCAGGCCATCAATACGACCACGATGCCGAGGAGGACGAACATCACGCTGATGCGCTCGTCGCTGCCTCCCGCGTCGAAGTACGCGTACCGGGCCGGCCGCACGCGCACGAGTCCCTCGCCGTTGGCACTCCTCTCATCCAGTCCGCGCGCGGCGATTCGCAGCTCCTCGCCGGCCTGTTCCGGCGTCGCCCCGGGCGCGAGGCGGCCGATCATTCTCAACCAGACGGCGTCCGGATGCACGATCATGCTGTCGCGGCCGTGCGCGAGCGTCGGAGCCAGTGTCGCCGGGATCCACAACTCCTCGCGCTCGACCAGGACGCCGGCGAACGCGGGCTCGGCGACGCCGACGACCGTGACGGGCACGTTGTTGATCCGCACCGTACGACCGACGACGCTGGAGTCGGCACCGAAGTGGCGTGTCCAGAGTCGATGACCGACCACGACGACGTCGCCATCACCGGGATGTTCACACTCATCGGGCATGAACATCCGGCCGATCGCGGGGCGCGCGCCGGCGGTCGCGAAGTAGTCGCACGAGACCAGCGCCCCATCCACTTCCTCGCCGACACCCGCGCCGAGACCGGCGACGGCGAACGATCGCGGCGTGTAGACCGCAATCGAGGCGAGCGCGCGTGCGGCCGGGCGCGGGAGATCGCGGTAGACGAGGTAGTCATCCCACGAGTGCGTCGCGCCCCCCATCATGGTGCCCGGCGCGCGCTCGACCCATTGCTGGTCGATGTGGACGAGGCGGTCGGCATCGTGGACGGGGAGTGGCCGGAAGAGAAATCCGTAGAAGAGAGTGAATCCGGAGGTGAGGAGCCCGATGCCGATCGCCAGCGTCGCGATCGCCGCGACCGCGAAGCCCGGCTGCCGGCCCAGCATCCGCACGGCGTACGTGACGTGCTGAGCCACGCGCGCCGCCGAGCGCATACGCCGGCTCTCGGCGAACCGGTCGTGCGCGGCAGCCGCGTTTCCGAAGCGGCGGCGCGCCTCGCGCAGCGCCTCGTCGGCCGACAGCCCGCGCTCGCGTTCGAGGGCCCGGGCCTCGAGCGCGAGGTGTGCCTCGATCTCCTCTCGAAAATCGGACGGGGATCTGCGCCACCACATGATCATTCCTCCGCGAGCTCGGGCCCCAGCACGAGCGAGACCGCCTGCACCATCCGGCGCCAGCGGCCCGCTTCCACGCGCAACTGCCGCCGGCCAGGGGTCGTCAGCTCGTAGTAGCGCGCGCGGCGATTGTTCTCGGTGATCCCCCACTCGGCGCGGATCCAGCGACGCGACTCGAGACGCTGCAGCGCCGGGTAGAGTGAGCCGTGATCGACCAGCAGCACGTCCCCCGACTCGCGCTGGATCGCGCGCGCGATCCCCTGCCCGTGTTCAGGTCCGACGAGCAGCGTCCGCAGGATGAGGAGGTCGAGCGTTCCCTGAAGGAGTGCCTCGCGGTCGGCCGGAGCGCTTCGGGTAGACATTCTACCCGACGATGCGACTCTCGCGCCGGCGTGTCAAGTCCGCACCGGA